>USEK01000011.1 GCA_900553705.1 uncultured Collinsella sp. | reverse complement strand
TCCTCTACGTCTCGTGGGCTCGGAGATGTGTATAAGAGACAGGATACAGAAGGGGTCGTGCGCCTGCTCGCCCTCCAGATGCTCGTGGTTATGCTCCATCTTGGCGGCGCTGTCGGTGAGCTCGGTGTTGGGCAGCGGCTCGGATGCCATGACGGCATCGGCGCAGGCCTGGTCGATGGCGACCGGGTCGAAGCTCGCGAACATGCCGATATCGTTGACGATAGGCGTGTCGTTTTCGGGATGGCAATCGCAGTTGGGGCTGATATCCATAGCGAGCGAAATGTGGAAGCTCGGGCGATCCTGGACAACGGCCTTGGTGTACTCGGCGATCTTGTAGTTGAGCACGTCGGCCGCAGCGTCATAGCCGGGCTTGATGGCGTCTTGGTTGCACACGCCGATGCAGCGGCCGCAGCCCACGCAGCGATCGTGGTCGATGGCGGCCACGTGGACCGTGCGGGTGTTGCCGTTGGCAAGCTCGCGCTCGCGGGTGTCGTCAAACGAGATAGCGCTGTGTGCACAGATCTTTTCGCAGGCACGGCAGCCAATGCAGTGCTCGGTCGCGACGTTCGGCTTGCCGGCGGCATGCTGCTCCATCTTGCCGGCACGGCTGCCGCCTCCCATGCCCAGGTTCTTCATGGCGCCGCCAAAACCGGCCTGCTCATGGCCCTTAAAGTGGGTGAGGCTGATCACGATATCGGCATCCATGAGCGCCTGACCGATCTTGGCCTCGTGCACGTACTCGCCGCCCTCGACCGGGACGAGCGCCTCGTCGGTGCCCTTGAGGCCGTCGGCAATGATGATCTGGCAACCCGTAGCATACGGGGTAAAGCCGTTCTGGTAGGCGGTATCGATGTGCTCGAGCGCGTTTTTGCGGCTACCGACATAGAGCGTATTGCAGTCGGTGAGGAAGGGCTTGCCGCCCAGCTCCTTCACGACGTCCGCGACGGCGCGGGCGTAGTTGGGGCGCAAAAAGCTCAGGTTGCCCAGCTCGCCAAAGTGAATCTTGATGGCGACGAACTTGTTCTCAAAGTCGATCTGCTCAATTCCGGCGTGACGGATGAGGCGCTTGAGCTTGTCGAGCTGGCTCTCGCGAGCATGCGTGCGCAGGTTGGTGAAGTACACCTTAGCGGGTGCTGCGGGTGCAGTTGCGGTCATAGATCTATCCCCTCGGTCTATATGGCGTTACAGACATAGAGGATGGTACCAGTTAAAGCAGAGTTAAAGTCAAGTACGGCACCTAGTCATTGGGGATGTTCTTAAATGAGTAGTCGCAGGGGACACTCTTTCGCCACCCGGCAGTTGGGGACAGTCCCCAAGTGCCGGCAGCTAGGGACAGTCCTTTCCAGCCGGCCGGCGAGCCGGCAAGTCAGCAAAGACTGTCCCCGATGACTAGTCGTTTAAGACTGTCCCCGATGACTACTCCTGCACCTTGAGAGCTTCGGCCAGGCCCACACGTTTGATGGAACGCATGTGCAGCAACGCCACGACCAGGTAGGTCGCAAAGCCAATGCCGACGCATGCAACCATGGACCAAGCGGGCGCATAGATTTCGATATTGCCGTTGTAGGCGAGCAGCATCGAGCGGAAGATGGCCGTGAGCGAGCCAATAATGACCGGCAGACTCAGCACGAGCGACGCCGCCACGCACAGCGTGATCGAGCGGATGTACAGATGCGAGATCTCGCTATCGCGATAGCCAAAGACTTTCATATAGCTAATCGAACGGGCGCTGTGGTCGATCACAGCCTTGGTCAGTAGATACATAAACAGCAGGAAGATAAACACCGCGAGGCCAACCATCATGCCGATCATTTTGCTCATCATGCCGATGAACTGGTCGCCCACGGCCCGCATGTCGTCGGGCGTGGTGTCGCCGGCAAAGTAACGAGCATCGAGGTCGAGCTTCTCGTCGCTCACATAGCCGTTAAAGTAGGTGGCGTCATTGCCGAACAGCTCGTTAAAGTCATCGATGCTCATATAGATATTCATGTCCGACTTGGAGCCCCAGGCACAGTCCTTGCCCATGTACTCCAGCGAATAGTCCTTGCCCTCGCACTTGTCGCCGAGCGTGACCTTCTGTCCCTCGCTCCAGCCAAACTTGTCGAGCAAGCCACCGCCAAAGACAACGCGCCCATCGCCGACGTTGAGATCTTTCCAATAGCGCGAGTTGGGCGAGATGCCGTAGACGGAAATCGTCTCCTGCCCATTACCATCGCCGCGGTCGTATTGCAGCTGGTAAACGGCATATTTCTCGGCCTGCGCGATTGCGCCCGCGCCGTTGTCGGTCGTATTGACCGGGTGGATATCATCGTTGTCAGTGTCGATCTTAGAGGCCTTGTCGATCAGGTCGATAGCCTCGTCGCGGTCGCAGCCGAGGGCATCGGCAAGGTCATCGAGGCGCGCATAAAGCGCATCCTTCTTGTCCTGGACCTTGGCGAGCGCGTCCTGCGCCGCGGCCAGGCTCTCGGCAGACGGAGCGCTGGTCGCGGCATCGGCTGCTGCCTGCGCTGCATCGGCCGCGTCGTCAAGCTCGTCATCGGCATCCTGAGCGGCAGAAAGCAGTGCGCCGTCAACCGACTGCAAACGCTCGAGTGCCGACCACTGCTCGCGCTCCTCGGCGGTGCCCTCGAGTTCCAGCGGGGCCTTGAGCGTGTACTGGTGCTCGGCGACCAGGCTTGTCTCGAGGTTGTCCGCGTAGTGCGTCATCGTGGGCAGAATCGCCAGGCCAAAGAGCAGTAGCAGCGAGGCAAACGCAATGCCCACGAAAAGCGTGGCGAAGTTGCCCAGATTACGCAGGAAGATGCGCAGGCGGAAGCGCGAGACAAAGCCCATGCGCTCCGGCAGCTGCAGGCCGCGCTTGGTGCCCGACTTGCCGCCCGCCTCGTGACGGAGGAACTGCAACGGCGTCTTGCCCATTTTGCGGAGCAGGCCCACCAGCGTAATGAGGATAAGCGCGGCGGCGGGAACCACGGCGCACTTCACAAAGATCTCCCAGCTCCAGTACACCTGGAAGGGCGGCAGGCTGTACGAGCCGTAATAGAGGCCGCGCATGGGCTCGGTAAAGAACGCAACGCCGAGCGCCGTGCCCAAAAGCGCCGCGACCACGCCCACTATGGCGGGAAGTGCCAGGTAGTGCAGCACGATCTCGCGTCGACGATAGCCGCTGGCGAGCAGCGTGCCGATGATGGCGCTCTCCTCCTCGATGGTGGCGTCGGCAAGGACCACAAAGATAAACGCCATGATCACGATGATGATGTCGAGCAACGTCGTCCACATCATGGAGTCGCCGTCTACGTCGTCGCGCGCGTAGCCAATGCCCTGGTTGGAATCGGCGTCGATGAGGTCATCCACGCGCGCATCGGCATCGGTCAGCGCCTCGACCATATCCTGCTCCGCATCGATGCGATCCGCGGTGGGGAGGTCGCGATCGGTAAAGGTAAAGGAGTATGTGTAGGCAGGCGCGCCGCCGGCATCCTCGAGCGCGGCAAAGCCGGCGTCGGTGACCTCGGCCACGCCATAGGTGATGGTGTTCACCGTAAAGTCGGAGTTGTTGAGGAACAGCGCCTGGCTATCGGGCTGAGTCATGATGCCGCAGATGGTGTAGGTGCGACCCTCGAGCTCGACTTTATCGCCCACGGACAGGTTGTTATTGGTGGCGAAGACGCGGTCGATGGCCACCTCGTCGTCCGCCTTAGGCCGCCTACCTTCGCAGTAGGACGCGATATCGACCTTGGTGCGATGCGCATAGGTGCGCAGCGTGCGCTTGGTGCCGTCGTCGCCGGCGGTCTTTTTGACCATGGCGTCGATGGAGAAATTCTTGTAGAGCGCGACGCCGCCGACGTCGCCGGCTGCATCCTCGGCGGCCTTGAGCTGGTCTTTGGTGGCCTCGAAGGAAGTGGTCACGCGGCCGTCCTCGATCGTGTACGCATCGCGCATGTCGTCGATAAGGCAGCCGATGGAGTGGGCTGCGAGCAAAAAGCCCGAGGTGAGAGCGATGCTTCCGCACATAAGCAAAAAGATGCCCAGGTACTTGCCGATATTGCGGCGCAACTCGCGTGGGAGACGTTTTGCGAGAGGTGTCATGGCGCCGTCTACCAATCGAGCTCGGCGGCCGCGACGGGCGACTCGTTGAGCTCATCCTCGACGATGCGCCCGTCGCGCAGGCGCAGCACGCGATTGGCCATGCGCGCGATGGCGGCATTGTGGGTGACAATGATGATGGTGCAGCCGTACTCGCGATTGACATCCTCCATGAGCTGCAAGATTTCCTTGGACGTCTTATAGTCGAGCGCGCCCGTGGGCTCGTCGCACAGCAGCAGGCCCGGGTTTTTGACGAGTGCGCGGCCGATGGCACAGCGCTGCTGCTGGCCGCCCGAGACCTGGCGCGGGAACTTGTTGCGGTGCTCGTAAAGGCCCAGCGAACGCAGGAGATCGTCGACATTGAGCGGGTTTTTGGACAGGTGCGCCGTGACCTCGATGTTTTCCTTGATGGTGAGATCGGGCACCAGGTTGTAGAACTGGAAGACAAAGCCCAGCTCACGGAGGCGATACTCGCCCAGGTCGGTAGGTTTGAGCACCGTGAGGTCGCAGCCGTCCACCAAAATAGAGCCAGCGTCGGCATCCTCCAGGCCGCCGATCAGGTTAAGAAACGTCGACTTGCCCGAGCCCGAGGGCCCCAGCATGACGCAGATCTCGCCTCGGTTGATGGACGTGTCGATGCCATCGAGTACCGTCAGGCGCGCATCACCGTCGCCGTAGTGCTTTTTGAGATCCTTAACCTGGACGTAGGCTTCCTGCGTTGCCATGGTATCCCCCATTGTTAGCCTAGTACTACTTTATGAACGTAATAGTAAACCTTGGCGAACTATTTTGGGGCGAGGCCTAGGATTTATTTCAGACTAGGCGCGGGATTTGGCGCGTGAGAGGGCCAGGCCTACGGCGGCAATGGCGGCGGCGAAGAGCACGGTGACGCCCAGGTCGCAGGCGATGTCACCCAACACGGTGGACGTCAGATCCGAAGCGAGCGCCTTGCCAATCGCGTCGTTCACCCAATACGTCGGCACAAAGTGCGCCACCGTCTGCACGGCCGAGCCCATCAGCGACAGCGGCATCCAAGCGCCGCCCAAAAACGTCATGAGCATGCCGAGCAGGTTGCCCACACCGTTAAGCAGCTCCTCGCGCGCACCCAGGCTCGACAGCGCAAAGCCAACGGCCAGAGGCGTGCACGCCAGGGCAAACGTCGCCGACAGCGCCAGGCACACACGACCCACGCCGACCTCGGCAACCGCGCCGGCAAAGCCCACGACGCCCATCATGCTCGACACAAACCAGATGCAGACGGTGAGCACGGCGGCGGCCGCAAACACGGCAAGCGAGCGCTGGCGCTCGGAGACCGGGCCGGCCTCCATGCGGCGCACACGCTCGGGCTCGTTCATGCCCGAGAACACCAGTCCCACCGACACGATGACCGACGAGATGATCGCGTACGCGCCAAAGTTGAAGTACGACTCGAGCGTGGCGGCGGCAGTCGAGTCGACCTTGACCTGCTCGATCTCGACCTCGGCACGCTCGGTGGCCGCGTGTTCGGCAGCCTTGGCAACGTCGCCGTTAGAAGCAGCGGGCTCAAGCGCCGCCGCCATGGTGCCGGCACCGTAGGTCACATCGAGCTTGGGCAGGGACTCCCCCGCGCGGGCAGCCGCGACCAGGTCGTCCTCGAACCCCTCCGGGATAAAGAACACGCAGTCGGCGCTGCCCTTGGCGCTGTTGCTCTTGGAGAGCGCGTCCGCAAGGTCGTACGTGTCATCGCCGACGCCCGTGACCAGGTCAAACCGCGAACCTAGGTGCTTGGTGAGCGCAAGTGAAAGATCACTGCCATCGCGGTCGACCACGATCACGTTGGCGTCGTAGGGCTTGTACTCGGTGAGCTGCGACGAGTTCCAGCTCACGGATGCCGCGATGAATACGCCCATCAGCGAAATGAACACCGTATAGATGAGCAGGTAGAACGGGTGCGCCAGCGCCATGCGAAGCGCGGTCTTAAAGGTGCTCATAGCGGCTCCTTCCAAAAATCAGCGTGGCGGCGGCAACAAACACCAGCGTCATGAGGACCAGCGCGCCCGCGCGAACGGCAAAAGGCCCCAAGTCTTCAAAGAAATACAGGCGGTTGAACATGTCGCAGATAAGCTTGACGGGGTTGAGCCAGCACTCAGCCGGGCAGGCGCGGGCGACGTCGTCGGCAAGCGCCATCGCTGGCTCGCCGTAGAGGCCGGCGAACAGGGCGCACGTAGTGGCAAAGCCCGTGAGGATGCCAGACTTGGACGCCTTGCCGCCCTTAACGGGAAGCGTGCCCACAAAGAGTCCCAAGCCCGTGGCGGCAAGCGCGGAAGCGGCGCCGCCCACCAAACACAGCCCCTCGCGCCCGCCAAAGTCGACGCCCACGACCAGACGCACGTAGCCGATCGCGATCGCCATCGAGGCAAAGGAGACCAGCCACGAGCCCACAAAGATACCGGCCAGCGACGCCGTTTTGGAAAGACCGCCCACGCAGCGACGCGCGCCAAGACCCGACAGATTGGGCTGCAGGTCGATGACGCTCAAGGCGGCAAACTCGGCAGACATCATCGCGACCAGGCCAAAGAGCGCGTAATAGTAGATGACCGTGCCGTCGGGTGTGGTGCGTGTCAGGCTTACGCGGCGGGTGCCGCCCTCGAGCGACAGGGCGCGCGCAACCGCCTCGGGGTCGGCGAGCGCCGCCGGGTTGTCCTGGGCAATCTGGGACATGAGCTCGGCATTTTGTGTATACGAGCTTGCCACCGTCTCCAGGATGCTGCGATCGGTGAGCACCGATGATGCGCGCGAGCTGTCGTAGCTCGATAGCAGTATGAGCTTGGGCGTGCCCGCAGCGTCGACCGTATAGATACCCGCGACCTCACCGGCCTTGAGCGCACGGTTCGCATCGGCTGCGTCGTCGAGCTCGTGGATCTCGAGCAGCTGGTCGTCGCCTTCCTTGGCAAGCGACGTCGCCACATCCTTAAAGGTCGAAGCGTCCCAGACCTTGTCCGCCACGACGGCAACCGGCACCGGGTCGACCGTGCCGTCGGAGCTCAGGTTCGCAAACATAAACATGAACATCGTGGAAAGCGCGATGGGAAAGAGGGCGCCCCAGACCCACGTGCTCGGCCGGCGCAGCAGCGTTTTGACCGTGATGATAATGGTGTTGAACATGGCTGCCCCCTAGTCGCGCAGCTCGCGGCCGGTGATCTCGAGGAACACGTCGTTGAGGGTCGGCGGCTCGCTCCACACGCGGCCGAGCGCCACATCGGCGGCGCGCAGCGTGTCGAGGATGTCGACCAAATTGTGCGGGCTCGCTTCGCAGGTGCAGACGAGCTCGCCGCCGGACAACTCAACCGAAAGCACGTGCTCGAGGGCGCGCAGCCGCTCGACCGTGGCGGTCTCTACGGCGCTGACCTCGACAGTCACGCGCTCGCCCATTTGAATCATGCGTTTGAGCTCGTCATTGGTGCCCTGCGCCAGCACACGTCCGCCGTCCATGATCATGATGCGGCTGCAAATCTGCTCGACTTCCTCCATGTAATGGCTGGTATACACCACCGTGGCGCCCTCGTCGCGCAGGCGGCAGATGCCCTCCAGGATGGCGTTGCGGCTCTGCGGGTCGACCGCCACCGTGGGCTCGTCAAAGAAGATGAGCTCGGGCTTGTGCGCGATACCGCAGGCGATGTTGAGGCGACGCGCCAGGCCGCCCGAGAGCTTGCCGGGGCGAAACTTGGTAAAGTCGCCCAGCCCGACAAAGTCGATCGCCTCGTCCACCAGCGCGCGGCGGCGCTTGCGGTCGTTGACGTAAAGGCTGCAGAAATAGTCGATGTTCTCGCGCACCGTAAGCTCGTCAAACACCGCCACCTGCTGCGGCACCACACCGATGCGGCGCTTGAGGTCGTAGCGGGCGGGCGTCATGGGCTCGCCGAACAGCTCGATGGTGCCTTTGTCGTAGGCGAGCAGCTGCAGAATGCAGTTGATGGACGTGGTCTTGCCCGAGCCGTTGGGGCCCAGCAGGCCAAAGATCTCGCCGGGGGCGATGCTCAGGCTAAAGTGGTCGAGCGCGATAAGGTCGTCGTAGCGCTTGACGAGGTTTTCGACGTGGACGATGTCTGTCATGAGGCGGCCCTTCTGTTGATTGCGGCCCGGTACGATTGCATCATCGCAGGAGCGAGCGGCGCGCACCAGTGAGCTTTGTCACGAGTGCGGAGCTTGGCCGTGCGGCCTGCCGACGTCCCCGCTTTGCCGCGTGGGAGGAATGTCACGGTTGCGCAGGCGGTCCCTCCACCACGCGCGGCTTCGCGTACAATACCCGTATGAACAGGCTTTTCGACAAATCGATCGTGCTGGCGTGCTGTATTGCGGCCGCCATGGGTCTTGCTGTGGACGCTCGCCTGGTCGCGGCGTTTTGCCTTGGCGTTATTGCCACCTCGCTGGCCGAGGTCGTACAGGGAAACCGCGCCCGCCGTGTGAGCGAGGCCGCGAGCTACGCCTGCATCATCGCGGCTGTCTTCGTGCCGCCGTTTGTGCCGTTTGCGCCTCTCGCTCTCTATGACATCGCGCGACGCGTTCGCCGTGAACGAATCTGGCCCGCGCTGGCGATTGGCGCCGTGTTTGTCTGCGCGCTTGTCGCGGACCTTCGTGGTGGCGTGCTCACCACCCGAACGCTGCTGTTAACCGCCATCCTTTCGGTTGCCGCCACCTTGCTATCGCTACGCACCGCCCAGTTGGAGCGCGAGCAGCGGCGCATGCGCCGCACCCGCGACGAGCTGCAGGAACGAGCCCTCGCGCTCGAGGCGCGCAACCGCGATCTTGCCGATCGCCAGGACTACGAAGTCGAGCTCGCGACGCTCGCCGAACGCGCCCGCATCGCGCGCGAGATCCACGATAACGTCGGGCACCAGCTCACGCGCGCCTCACTGCAGGCCGAAGCCCTACGCGTGGTCCACGCCGACGAGCCTGGCGTCGCCGCCGATTTCGCCGACGTTAAACGCACGGTTGACGAGGCGCTCCAGCTTGTGCGCACCAGCGTCCACGCGCTCAACGACAACGCTGTCGACCTTTCCGTGCAGCTCGAACACATTGTTGAAGGCGCGCACTCGGACGGCGGTCCGCAGATTGAGCTTGAAGTTTTGGCCGAGCATGCGCCCGCAATTGTCGCCAACTGCTTTGCAGCGGTCCTGCGCGAGGCACTCTCCAATACCATGCGCCACGCTTGCGCCCAGACCGTCACCGTACGATGCATGGAACATCCGTCGTTTTACCAGCTTGTCGTTACCGACGATGGCGCGGGCGGGGTCCAAGCAAGCGGCCGCGGCGCTGCGGAGGGCATGGGGCTCGCCTCCATGCGCGAGCGCGTCGAGGCGCTTGGCGGCACCTTCACCGCCGGCCCGCGCGCCGGCACCGGCGGCTGGCGTGTGTTTGCCACCGTTCCCAAACAGCAAGGAGATGAGGGCCGATGAGGCTCATCGTTGTCGACGACGACCGCTTGGTGGTCGATTCGCTCAAGATTATCCTGGGCGCCCAGCCGCAGATCGAGGTAGTGGGCACCGGCGCCAACGGCAACGACGCGGTTTCGCTCTATGCCGAACACGCGCCTGATATCGCACTGCTCGACATCCAGATGCCGGGGCGTGACGGACTTTCGGCGGCACGCGAGATCCTCGAGCGCGACCCTTCGGCGCGCGTGGTGTTTCTGACGACATTCTCGGATGACGAATACATTGTGTCGGCGCTCAAACTGGGCGCGCGCGGCTACTTGATTAAAACCGACGTCGCTGCCATCCCTCCCGCGTTGACGCAGGTCATGGATGGCAAACGCGTGCTCGAGGGCAAGGCGATCGAGGACGTCGATTTTGACGGAACGGACGTTGAGGCGGGCACGCCCCGCCGGCCTGCGGCCTTCGCCAGCCTAACCGACCGCGAATTCGAAGTCGCCGAGCTCATCGCCCGCGGCCTCGATAACAAGGAGATTGCCGCCACCGCCTATATGGGCGAAGGCACCGTACGCAACCACATCAGCGCGATCCTTGCCAAAATGGGCCTACGCAACCGCACGCAGATCGCCATCGCCTACCTGCGAGGGTAATTACCCAACGGCCAACCGCTCCGACAGAGCAAAATAGCTGTTATCGATTTAATGCCATTTCAAAACTATGCCGGTTTACGGGGCTAAGCTCAGGGCCCCCATCCATACCCGCGTTTTCCGTAAAATGACGGCTTGTCTACCTGCGGTTTTATTTTCACGGATATCGGCATGGTTGGGAGCGCGTGACTTAGCCCCGTAAACCGGCATAGTTTTGTCCGAGCGGCTCTGCACGAGCGCCTCCACAAGCCTCGCGGGACCAAAATGATCCGTTTTCCTCCGTCCCCAAGGAATCACCCGGAACCGCTCGCCACGAAACCTGCCCATCTACTACGTTTGACTCGATACCCTTGACCATACCCCCGTTTTCCAGAAAACCGCAGGCGTTCTACCTGCGGTTTTCTTTTCGCATTTTTTGCCGTGGTTGAGGGCCACCGCCCAAACGTAGTAGATAGGCCCATTTCATGGCGAACGGGCCACACGGATGTCCTCGCGAGGCCAAAATGATCCGTTTCCCTCTGTCCACGGGAGATCAAGTGCTGTTACGAATATGGTGTCATTTCAAAACTATGCCGGTTTACTACGATAAAAACGAGATTCCCGACCACGCGTGATTTTTTCGCAAAACTACAAGCCGTCTACCTGCGGTTTTGATTTTGCCAAATGCGGTGTGGTTGGAGGTGGGCGATTTATCGTAGTAATCCGGCATAGTTTTGTTCGCGACGGCACAACCGCGCGTTTAAGCGCGGGGCCGGTGGGGCAAAATTGCCCCACCGGCCCCTATTCCAGTTCTATCCCAGCGTTACTCCGGCTTGGTTTCTACCGTGGGAGTCTTATTCGCCGCAACTGGAGTACGAGCGGTGTCCATAGTCAGGCAGTGCTTGGGGCAGCTCTCGATGCACTCACCGCACACCACGCAGGCATACGGGTCGATCGACCACGTTCCACCCTTGCGATCGACCGCGAGCGCGCCCGCCGGGCAGCGGCGCACGCACATGCCGCAGCAGATGCACACGTCCATGTCGTTGACGATGTGCCCGCGCAGGCGCTTGGGCGCCGCGAGCTTCTCCTGCGGATAGCACACCGTGACCGGCTGCTTGACCATAGAGCCCAAGGCCGTCTTGGCAAATGTCAGCAAACTCATGCCGCGCCTACCTTTCCGTGCAGCTAATGCAGGGATCAATGGTCAGGATAATCATGGGCACGTTGGCAATGAGCACGCCCTGCAGCGCATGCGTCAGACCTGCCAGGTTTTGCGACGTCGGCGTGCGCACGCGAAAACGGTCCAGATTCTTGGTGCCGTTGCCGCGCACATAGTAATACGCCTCGCCGCGCGGCTGCTCAATCACAACCTCGCCGCGCGCGCCGTCGGCCGGTGTAAGCTTGGTGCGCCCGCCGATCCCGTCGTGCGGAATCTTGCCCACAAGCTCCTTAATGATGTCCATGGCCTGCGTGACCTCGGCACAGCGCACCTGGCAGCGGGCATAGCAGTCGCCATCGCTAGCAACGATAGGCCCAAACGCGGCCAGATCAGCATAGGCGCCGTCGCCAAACATGCGCACGTCGTAATCCACGCCCGAGGCGCGACCGAACGGGCCGACCATCGACAGATCCAGCGCGTCCTTCTTGCTGATCACGCCCACGCCGTGCAGGCGCTCGCCGCAGCTATTGTCGTCCAAAAACGTATGCACCAAGGCCTCGTAGTCAGGACGCATGGCATCGAGCGTCTGGACAATGCCCGCCAGTTCGGAGTCCTCAATGTCGTGTTTAAGGCCGCCGATCTCGTTAATCGAAAGGATCACGCGGCCGCCGCAGGTGCTCTCAAAAATCTTGAGTATCTGCTCGCGCAGGGTCCATGACCGATAGAACAGCGCCTCAAAGCCAAAGGCGTCGGCGAGCAGACCCAGCCACAGCAGATGCGAGTGAATGCGCGAAAGCTCGTGCAGAATGGTGCGGATATACTGCACGCGACCAGGCACCTCGATGCCGAGCATGCGCTCGCAGGCGCTGGCATAGCCGCAGCTGTGGCCCACGGCGCAGATGCCGCAGATGCGCTCGGCGATGTAGCCAAACTGATGCATGTCGCGCTTTTCGGTGAGCTTCTCGAGCCCGCGGTGCACAAAGCCGATCTGAGGAATTGCCTCGATGACGCGGTCATCCTCGATCACCAGGTCCAGATGAAGCGGCTCGGGCAGCACCGGGTGCTGCGGGCCAAACGGAATAACGGAGCGATGTGCCATGGACCTTACGCCTCCTTTTTCTGCTTGTCGCGGGCGGCCTTGGCGGCAAGCGCCGCGCGGACCTTGGCCGCTTTCTCGGGATCCATGGCGGCGAGCTTTGCCTCCATCTCAGCAGCCTTGAGCGCGGCCTTGGCAGCGGCATCGTCATGCTGAGTATCGGAGCCGGCAGCCGCAGCGGGCTGAGCAGCGGCGCCCGCGGCGTCGCCGGCGCTCGCAGCACCCTCCCCTGCAGCAGCCGCAGCCGCGGCGGCCTTTTCGGCCGCGGCCTTGCGCGCCTTGGCCTCGGCAGCGGCACGCACCTTCATGGCTTTCTCGCGCGCGGCCTTCACCTCGGGCGTGATAACGCTCATGGGTTCGGCAGTCGAGACCTGGTAGAAAAAGCCCTTAAAGTCAATCTGCATATCGGTGATGGCAAGACCGAATAGGTCGTGCGCCTCGTTTTCAAACGGGAATACCGCCGGATAGTACGAGCTGATGGACGGAATCTCCTGATACTGGTCGATGCCCTCAACCACCAGGTTCTCGATCGCATAGCTGCCGTCCTGCGCAATATGCTCCTGAGCAGCACGAACGTCGATAAACGTATAGACCAGGCGATACGATCCGTCGTCCACACAGCGCTCGGCATGCATCTGCACAAAGCGCGCGCCGGTACCTTTGAGCGCCTGCACATGCGGCAACAGCTCATCGATCCCGACGGTAGTGTAGATTGCCTTTTGCATTACTCGGCCTCCTTTGCAGCGGCGGGCGTCCCGGCAGGTGCGTCGCCAGCGGCAGGCGCGTCGCCGGCCCCCGCAGCAGCCACAAACCCGTCCTCGCCCAGCTCAACGCCACCGTCCCAGGTTGCGGCGCCGCCCACGGTAAGCGGATCGCCGCCAGCACGCATCACGGCCTCCTTCTGATCCAGGATGCCGCACGCCTCCACGATGGCATCGATCACGGTCTCGGGACGAATGGCGCACCCGGGCGCGTACACGTCCACGGGAATCGCGCGGTCCACGCCGCCGATCACGTTGTAGGCATCGCGGAACACGCCGCCCGAGCACGCGCAGATACCGCACGCCACCACGCACTTGGGCTCGAGCATCTGGTTGTAGATCTGGCGCACGACGGGCAGGTTCTGAGCATTGACCGAGCCCGTCACCAAAAAGATATCCGCATGCTTGGGGTTACCGGTGTTGACCACGCCAAAGCGCTCCGCATCGAACAGCGGCGTGAGCGAGGCCAGCACCTCGATATCGCATCCGTTGCAGCTCGAGCCGTCGTAATGAATAACCCACGGCGAGCGCGACATTTTATGATCCATAGATGCCGCCTCCTAAATAAATACGTCGACGAGGATGGGCATAAGGTTGAGCAGGCCAAACACCAGCGCCACGCCCCAGCCGAGCTTAAAGCAGCTGCGCCAGGTGCTGCGTGCGAAGGTGTTGTCGATCAGTACCTCGACAAAGTACGTCGCGACCATCACGACCAGGGCAACCACCCAGCTCACCGGGTTGTCCCAGACAAAGAACATGCCCACCCACATCAAAAACAGCACGGTCTCGCACCAGTGCATAAGGGTCATCTTGGCCAGCGTGCCGCCGCTCATCTCGGTGGCGACGCCCTGGACGATCTCCTGATGCGCGTGATGCGAGTATGAAAGATCGAACGGCGACTTGCGCAGCTTAATGGTAAGTACCGCGAGCAGCGCGAGGAAAATGGGCGCGCTGTACACGATGATGGGCGCCGACTGCCCCGTCACGGCGATGGAATCAAAGCTATCGGTGGCAAGGTACAGGCCCACGCTCATCAGCAGAACGGCGGGCTCGTAACTCATAACCTGCAGCAGCTCGCGGTCGGCGCCGACCTGGGCAAACGGGCTTTGCGTCGAAGCGGATGCCAGCACCACAAAGATCGCGGCGAGCGTCACCATAAAAGCGCACAACAGCGTGTTAGAGCCCGACACAAAGATGCCGCCGCCCACCACGGTAAAGATGAGCGCGCACGCCATATAGGTATCGTCCATGGTGTTTACGCTGGCAGGGGCTTTGCGCAGCAGCTTGGCAACGTCGTAGAAAGGCTGGAGCAGGCGCGGGCCCACGCGGCCCTGCATGCGAGCCGAAAGCTTACGGTCAACGCCGTCGATCAGGCCACCAACCAAAGGCGCAATCAAGGCAAACGCCACGGTGCCAATAAAGATGCCCACGACGCCCGAACCTTCAAAATACTTGCCGCGCAACACCGAGGGCGCGCTCATGGCAAGCCGCTCGGGCCCAATCCACGCGCAACACAGCAGCGCAAACAAGATAATGCTGCAGCACACGACGCTACCCGCGGGGCCAATACGCTTCTCGCCAAGGGCGTCCTCCGAGTACCAATTGCGCTTTTCGGCCTTCACCTCGCGTCCCATCGAGCCGCGGAAATGGCGATATTTGTCGGTTCCCACGCCCGAAAGGTACACGTTGACGTGCGGCTTATTGCTCACGCGGAACGACGTCAGCAGCACCACGGCGATAAACGCTACGATAACCACCATCAGATACATGGCGTCCTTGCCAATAACGTACGGCACGCGTCCAAACACCATGGCGAGATAGGGCGATACCAGACCGCTCGAGATAACCGGAAACGCCACGCAGCACAGAATCAGCAGCGCGGCGATGGTGTTGAGCGCCATCCATTCGGTCTTATGGACATTGACCTCGACGTTTTGAGCCGTGGGGTCGACGCCCGAAAGCTTGGCAAGCCACTTGCCCCAAAAATAGAACGTCGCGGCCGAGCCAAAGGCCAGCACCATGATCATGAGCACGTTGCCGGTCTGCGCAAACGCCACCAGGGCGCCCCACTTGGACACGAGCATGCCAAACGGCGCCACAAACATGCCCATGATGCCCAGCATCATAAGGCGCGTCAGGTGCGGCATGCGGCTGAACATACCGTCCATGTCCTCGATATTGCGGCTGCCGATATGATGCTCGGCCGTGCCCACGCACAGGAACAGCAGCGACTTTGCCACCGTGTGGAACAGGATTAGGAAGATGGCGGCCCATACGGCCTCGGGCGCGCCGACACCCAAGCAGGCGCTGATAAGGCCCAAGTTGGAAATGGTGGAGTACGCGAGCACACGTTTGGCGTTGCTCTGCGAGATGGCCATGAGGGCAGCGAGCAAAAACGTGATGGCACCCACACTCGTGACCATAAAGCCGGTCACGGGATAGATGGCATAGAGTGGGCTCAGCTTGACCATCAGGAACACGCCGGCTTTGACCATGGTTGACGAGTGCAGCAGGGCGCTCGTGGGCGTGGGGGCAACCATGGCACCCAACAGCCACGTGTGGAACGGCATCTGTGCGGCCTTGGTGAGCGCGGCGAGCGACAACAGAATGACCGGCATCACCAGCAGCGCAGATTGCGCGGTTCCGGCGCCGGAAAGCTCGATCATGCCCGAGATGGTCAGCGGCATGCTGTTAACGTGCAGGTACATGAGTCCGGCCAAAAACGCGATACCGCCCAGCATGTTGAGGATGATCTGGGTGAAGGCGTTCTTGATGGCCTCGGGCGTGCGCGTGTAGCCAATCATAAGGAACGAGCACACGGTGGTGATTTCCCAGCCGCAGAACAGCCACTCAAGGTTGTCGCTCGTCACGATGACGAACATGGCTGAGAGGAACAGGAACATAAGCGCCAGGAACTGCGGGCGACGGTCGGGCGCGGTCTGCCCGCGCAGCGCAGCCTCGTGCTCGTCGTGGGCCTGGAAGTCCTTCATGTAGCCCAGGGCATACACGCAGATAAGGCTGCCGACGATGCCGACGGCGAGGACCATGATCACGCTCATGTAGTCCAGGTAGAGCGGGGTTGCGGTGACGGCTTCGGTCGCGGGCAGCGTCATGGCTGCAAAGGCGAGCGAGCCCACCAACTGGACTACGCTGAGCACCGTGGTGAGCGCGTTCCTATATTTGTACGCGTTGTACAGGATGACGGCGCACAGGATGACGTCGATAACGGAACTGATGATCGAGAGCACATGCGAGGTGCCGGGGGCAACCTCAAAGCTCTGCGGACCCGTGCCAAAAAACATGACGGCGACTACAACTGTCACCGCCATAATAATGCCGGAGCCTATGAGCCCCACCGCATCGCGGGTGCGGTCACCGCGCGCGAGCAGCATGCCCAGCGCCGGTACCAGCGGAAACAGGGTAAGGAAATACAGTAGCGTCATACCATCACTCCCCCATGCAAAAACGCTGCAATTGTTTAACGTTATAGCTCAATTACGGGGTTGCGGTGGCAGGTTTTCGGTCAACTGGGGAGTTTTAGGCGTACGGGGCAAGGAGTCTGTCCGCATTGGAGTAGAGGGGTGACGTCCCTTTACCGCAGCGACGGACGCGCGGGCCACTGCGCGCGGTTTATTGGGCACTTTGGAGGATGTCCCAATAGGCTCGCGCCGGTCCAAAAAGTTGGCGCGGCAAGAAAAATGCGCCCCTGTGGGCGCACCATCCCGTTTGCTATTCCGCCTTTTTAACGCGCGGCTTGCGACCGCGCGGCTTATCGACCAGTGCGGACTCACCGCTCTCGCGGTACTGACGGCACCAAGCCTTGACCGAAGACTCGCTGGGAATCTTGTGCTTGATCATGGCCTCGCGAACCGTCAAGCCGTTTTCCAGACGGTCCTTAACCACAGCGAGCTTTACGTCGTACGAATAGGTGTGATGATGCGAACCGGCGTTGAGAACGGCGTCGGCACCGCCCACGGCATACGCGCGGGCCCACTGACGAGCCGTGGCCTGGGGAATGCCAAGCTCCGCAGCGAGGGCGCGATGACCGACCCCCTCTTGGAGGATCTCGACGGCGCGCTGCCTAACCTCAGGCGCATGCGTGCGAGTCCTAGTTGCTTCCGACATACCTGCCACTTCTTAGCCTTAACCGTTAATCTGCTTTCTTACGTGCAAGTTAGATAGTAGCATTTTACTGTTTGCTCAAAGCAGTTAATTAAAATAGACGCGGCGTTATCTGGGCATTTGGCACCAAATTACGACATTTCTTTATCGATTATTTACGCTGGTAGCTAACTCGCAGCTAATCGTCATTCGCTTGTCAACAAAATTGGCATCTCTTTATGTCCTTTGGTATAGAGGATATAGTCATTAACCCCTCCGCCAATAATTTTGAGTGATCTGCGAGACAGTAGACGTCCTCACTCCTCATGATTACCGCGCATTGCCATCCACCGGAGCAAAACAAAAAGGGCGGGACCTGCTGCGCTTGCAGGCCCCGCACCGATTGACACCCGACGGGACACAGCCGGGCGAGACGGATCCGTGCCACCGTCCCGCCTGGCCGCGATGTTCAACTACAGCTCGTTGGCCGCGTGATACGCCGTGCGAATGGCGCTCGCAATGTCGGCGGTGCGCTCACCCGAGCAGTCGCCCACGCAGGTCACGGGCACCGTCACGCCATCCAGGTCAAACGCGTTGGCCTTGGAGCCCACGGCCATCACCACGTAATCGCAGGCGATCTTCACCGGCTCCTCGGCGCCGTCCTCGGTGGTGCGAACAGCCTCCACGCCCTCGTCGGTAATGGCGGTCAGGCGGGTCTTAACATGATGCTCCACGTTGTGCTCGGCAAAGTCGCTCATAATCAGCGGCAGAATGGTCTCGGACTCGCCCGCGGCAATCTTGTCGAGCATCTCCACGATCGCCACCTCGCAGCCGTGCTGCAGCAGGTACTCGGCAGTCTCGGTGCCCACCAGGCCGCCGCCAATGACGGCGACGCGGCCCGTAAGCTCCACCTTGCCGGCCAGCACGTCCCAGCTCGAGACGACCTTCTCCGAGTCGGCACCCGGAACGGGGATGACCACGTCGTGTGCGCCCACGGCCACAATCGCGGCGTCGGCGGCGTTGAGATCCTCGGCCGTAGCGGCATGGTTGAGCTCGACCTTCACGCCCAGGCCGGGCAGAATCTTCTCGTAGTACTCGACCGAGCGCATGATCTCGTCCTTGCGCGGAGGCGCGGCCGCCAGCACAATCTGGCCGCCCAGATGATCGCTCGCCTCGTAGACGGTCACGTCGTAACCGCGCTTGGCCGCCACGCGCGCGGCCTCCAGGCCGGCAATACCGCCGCCCACCACGGCGATCTTCTTGTCGCCCTCGCCCGGCTTGATGGCGATGGTCGCCTCGTCGCCGTTCTCGGCATTAAGCACGCACGAGATGTACTTGCGGTTTTGAATCGCGTCGACACAGCCCTTATTGCAGTTGAGGCACTCGCGAATGGGCTCGCCCGTGGCGGCCTTCAGCGCAATGTCGGGGTCGCACATGAGCGAGCGGCCATAAGCGATGATATCGGCGGAGCCGTCTTCCAGAATCTTCTCGCCGGCCTCAACCGAGACAACGCGGCCGACGGTTGCCACCGGCACGGAGACCAGGGCCTTGACGCGCTCGGCCACGGGCAGCGTCCAGTTGTAGGGCATGGCGCCCATGGGCGGAATGGTGTCGCCCATGTTGCCGGTGTGGTTGGCCTGTGCGACCTGAATCATATCGATGCCCGCGCCCTCGAGCAGCTTGGCAAACTCGCAGGCCTCGTCGGGCTGCAGGCCACCCTTGCCGCGCGGCGTGCCGTCGGGGTTCTCCATGATCACGGGGAGCTTGTACTCCACCATCAGCTGCGGCGCGGCTTCCTTAATGGCAGCGACGACCTCCAGCGCGTAGCGAACGCGGTTCTCGAACGAGCCGCCGTACTCGTCGGTGCGCTGGTTGAGGATGGCCGAGCACAGCGAACCTACCAGGCGGTCGCCGTGGACCTCGATGGCGTCGATGCCGGCCTGCTGCGCGCGAGCGGCCGAGGCGGCGATAGCCTCCTTGATCTGGGTGAGCTGCTCCACACTCGCCTCGTTCACAAAGTGCTGCATGTCGTGGTGCAGCTTGGCGTAGGCCTGGTTGCGGATCTCGTTGGACTCGGCCATCTTGGCGGCAAAGGTCTCCTCGTCGCCGGCGGCCTTGGCCTCCTGCGCGGCCT
This sequence comes from uncultured Collinsella sp., assembly GCA_900553705.1. Classification (GTDB taxonomy): domain Bacteria; phylum Actinomycetota; class Coriobacteriia; order Coriobacteriales; family Coriobacteriaceae; genus Collinsella. The sequence goes on along the minus strand of USEK01000011.1, from coordinate 2,624 downwards.
TGGCGGCGGCCATGGATCCCATGACCATGCGGCCGACACCGGGCACGTCGTACTCGGGGTGGAACAGCTGCAGCGCGACCTTGGCGCCGTGCTTGTGGACGGCATCGGCCAGGGCCTTAAACGTGGGGATTTGGGCGTCGGTCGCCAGCTTGGGCGTGGGGCTTGCGGTCATGACGGGAGCAACGTCGCCGATGACGATGTAACTCACGCCGCCACGGGCCAAGCGCTCGTAAAAAGCCAGGCTGCGCTCGCCAATGGAGCCGTCACGCTCCTCGTAGCCGGTGGTCAACGGCGGGAACATAATGCGGTTTTTGAGCTCAAGGGGGCCAACCGTAATGGGCTGAAGCAGCTTGGATGCAGGTGCGGTCATGGACATTCCTCTCTTGTAGGCGCGGCGGCGATGATGCCGCGTAGTTGTCTAGAGGATATGGCATGGGAATACAACAGCGCAACGGAAATCGGCGGACAGCAGGTAGCGGCAGGTGGATGGGGCAGGGCGGCCCGCCGGTTTATCTCAATCTGTAACAGTTACGCGGCAAAACCGGGTCTTACTGTTACAGATCGAGACAAACCAAACCCGCCTGCTAGAAAATCTCAATCTATAACAACAACTCGGCAAAATCCGTCCCTCGTGTTACAGATTTAGACAAACACGACCCAACCCACCGGTATATCTCGATCTGTAACACCTAGCCGCCCAAATCGGGTCTAGATGTTACAGATCGAGATCTTTGATTGAGAGGCCGAGAATTGAACCGAAAACACGGTCCCGAAATAACAAAAAAGCTCGCCGGCTAGGCCGACGAGCTGCAAGTTCTTGGTCGCGGGGGCAGGATTTGAACCTACGACCTCCGGGTTATGAGCCCGGCGAGCTACCAGACTGCTCCACCCCGCAATGTCTGGGCGCCTCATGTGCGCAAGAAAGAATATTACACGGGAGTTCGGTAAACGGCAAGGAAAATCTCGTAGAGCATAATTCCTTCATATTTAAAACCCCTCAGCCCCTATCACCGTAAACGAATCGCAGCCGAGCGCCGTCGACGGCACGTATACAATGGTGCGCGTCCTTTTATGCCAACACTGGGAGTAGACATGCTGCTCGCTATCGATATGGGAAACACGCAGACGGCCATGGGCCTGTTTGACGGAGACGAGCTGGTGCAGTCGTGGCGCATGCCCACCGACCGCTCTTATACCGCCGACGAGATCCATGTGCGCCTGATGGGTTTCTTTAAGATGTACGGCCTTTCGCTCGACGCGGTCGACGCGATCGCCTTTGCGGGCGTAGTGCCGCAGCTCTCGCGCGAATGGCACGCCGTGGCCGACCGCATTGCCGCAGACGCCATCGTCATCGGACCGCAGACGGCCGCGGTGACCAAGCTGCGCGCGGCGCGTCCCCAGGCCGTAGGCGCCGATCGCGTCGCTAACGCCGTTGCGGCCGAAACTTTCTACGGCGCGCCAGCAATCGTGGTGGACTTTGGCACCGCGACCAATATCGACGTCATCGATGAGGACGGTTATTACATTGGTGGAGCGATTGCGCCGGGCATCCGCATTTCGATGGACGCGCTCGCCGCCCGAGCCGCCAAGCTCGCCAGCGTTCCGCTCGAGGCGCCCGAGCACGCCATCGGCCGCGATACCGAGGAGTGCATCAAGGTCGGCGCCGTAACGGGCGCCGCCGCCATGGCTGAGGGCCTGGTCGCGCGCATGAAGCGCGAGCTGGGCCGCGAGGATGCCACCGTTATCGCCACGGGCGGTCTCGCCAGCATCGTCGCCGATTCGACCGATGCCTTCGACGTGGTCGACGGACAGCTCACCATCAAGGGTATCTGCGAAATCTACCGCCGCATGCAGGAGCTAGCGTAGGCTCTGGCGAAGCCGAGACGCTACAGACCGCGAATCCGTACGGCCTCGGGCGGAAACTCTTGCTCGCCGGCGTCGGTCTTAATGGTCGCGCGACCCCAGATGTCCAGACCCGCAAACACGCCGACCGCAAGCGGCAAGCCGTTGGGCGACACCGCCGCAACTTGGCGACCGAGCAGCGGCACCATGTCGAAGTACTCACCCAGCACCGGGGCCAGCGGGCCGGCAGCGCCCTGTGGCGTGTTGGCAACAACCGCCCAGGCGTCAACGCGAGCGAGTACTGCCGCGGCCAATGCCTCGACCAGCGCCTCATCGGCCACATCTACGCCGAGCTCGCTCAGCGCCGAACGCTCAATATCCACCGTCACGGCACCGAACATGCCTGCGGCACCGGCGCCACCGTTGACGGAGACGCGTGCAAACGACGTCTCAAACGCAGGCGCACCGCACACGATATCGCTCGGCCACTGGATACCCACCTTACCGGCAAGGCCCAACCCCGGCGTCGAAGCCGTGCCCACGAGCGCGTCCATCATGCCCATCGCGGCCACAAACGGCAGGCCGTGGAAGGCATGCATGTTCACATCCGGGCGCACGACCAGCGAAAACGTCAACGACGCCTCGCCCGCGCTCCACGCGCACCAGCCCGCGGACACGCCCTCGCGGCCCGCGCTACGCGCCGCGTCGAGCTCGGTGCCGGCGGCAACAGCATTCATCTCGATCATCTACATACGCCCTGTCTCTTATACACATCTCCGAGC
>USEK01000010.1 GCA_900553705.1 uncultured Collinsella sp. | reverse complement strand
TCGACTAGTCGTCGGCAGCGTCAGATGTGTATAAGAGACAGGTACTAGATATATATACGGCGCTGAGGGGTCGGATCGGTCAACACCGGGCAGCCACTCGGCAAAGGGCTCGGGGTTGACGCCGCTGGGTACATACCAGATCTTCTTGGTCCGGTCCCATTTGGCGCCCAGCGCCTTGGCTTCTTCTTTGTGCGAAAAGGGAACATCGAGCTCGGTGCGCATGGTGGCTCCTTGGTGCTGCAGGTGTAAGTGGCTCAAGGATACCGCAGGGCGCAGACATCGCGGCGTTTTACTGAGAAGTTGCGGTGCGGACTGATTGGTTATGCCGATGGATAGATCGGCAAGTAGATGGTCGGCTTTTGGCCAGTTGGGCGGTTGGAGCAGCTTGCGGCGCAGTTTTGTGCCTGGCTATTGTTGATGTTGGGGCATTGAATTTGTTTGGCGGCTATTTGTCAGGTGAATTGATGTTACGTTGCGATGACGGTTGGAGCTGCCAGTGGATTTGGCGACATAAAACAAAACAGCTCAGAGGCGAAGCCTCTGAGCTGCGAACATTTGGTGGGCGTTAGAAGATTTGAACTTCTGACCTCTTCCGTGTCAGGGAAGCGCTCTCCCCCTGAGCTAAACGCCCGATCAAGGGTGCGCAAGTGCGCAAGGGATAATATAACGGAGCCTGAACTCGGTGGCAAGAACATTTTTAAAAATCGCTTACATTGTGGAATTCGGGGGCTTTGTCGTATCCATTTCAAAAGAGTCTGCTGCCGCGATTTGGCTGTCGACTAATGCAAGGCCATTGCGGTATCGAGCTATGGAAAGACGCCTGCGGAATTGTCCTACCGATAAGCGGACAAGCCTCAAGCTGGTGCCTTCGCCGTGGTAAGGTAAGCCGAATTGTTTCCAGGCTGCTTCGGGGGAGTGGAATGAGCAAAGAGTGTGTCGAGCGGGTCGAAGGCGCAGGGGCTTCGGTGCCGATGACCGATATATCGAACATAGATGTGCCCGAAGGCACCGATGAACTCAGCCGCAACACCCGTCGCGCATGGCGCGACCGCCTGAACAGCGCTTCGACGCGCAAGATGATCACGGGCGTCTTGGCTACGCTGGTGGGCGGTTCGTTTTGGGGCTTCTCGGGCACCAGCGCGAGCTTTCTGTTCGATACCTACCACGTCGACACCTTGTGGCTTATGAGCGTGCGTCAGATTCTCGCCGGTCTACTCTTTATGGCCGTGGTTGTTACGCGCGACCGCGAGCGCCTGATTAAGCTCTGGACCACACCCGCCGACCGCAAACAGCTGCTGCTCTTTACCGCCTTTGGCCTGCTGTTCAACCAGTTTTGCTATCTTTCGGCCGTGCGCCTGACCAATGCCGGAACCGCGACGGTGCTCCAGTGCCTGCAGCTCGTTATCATCATGGGCTACACCTGCGTGATCGATCGCCGCATGCCACGTACTCGCGAAGTCATCGGCATTGGCCTAGCTCTGGGTGGAACCTTTTTAATCGCCACCGGCGGCGACCCCACCAGCCTGAATATCTCGCCGCTTGGCCTGGCAGCAGGTCTTATGTGTGCGGTCAGCGCCGCGTGTATGGCGGTGATTCCCGCCAAGATCCTGCCCGAATACGGCAGCCCCATCGTCACGGGCTCGGCAATGCTCACGGCGGGCGTGGTCTCGTGCGTCTTCGTGCAGCCCTGGGCGCATATGCCGGCGCTCGACGCTGCCGGCGTCGAGGCGCTCGCGGTGTTCGTGGTTATCGGCTCGTTTTTTGCTTACATGCTTTATATGCAGGGCGTTAAGGACATCGGCTCGGTGCGCGCGAGCCTCATCGGAACTGTGGAGCCGGTTTCGGCGACTATCACCAGCGCCGTTATGCTGGGCACGGTGTTTTTGCCGACCGACCTTATCGGCTTTGCCATGATCATCGTGATGATGTTCCTCACGGTGTAGCTGGCGCCGCCGCCAAGACGGAAAAGGTGTTGTGCCGCATTTTCGCCAATTGACGTCCGTGTCTGGAGTTTAGCTGTCGATGCCCAAAATGCCATAAACTAATAACGTTATGGACTTTTTCATTGCGACTCAATTGCGAGGATTTCTTTATGGCTGGTAATCACTTTAAGGACAGCGATAGCGGCCGTCCTGCAGTTCCGCCGCGTCCGAACGGGGCTGGTAAGGCCGGCACGCCGGGCGGCGCTGGACAGGGCGGTTCCGGTAAGCGCGTGTCCCCGGGCGAGACAGCGATGTTTACCGCTCTGTACGAGCAGTCTCAAAAGGCAAAAAAGACCGGCCGTGCAAGAGGGAATGTCTTTGCGGGCGGTGCAACCTCCACGTCGCAGCCGAGCGGGGCTCCTTCGGTACCCGCGAACAACGCAGGTGCTGCCAACGCCGCGAATGCCGCCGGCAACGTTAATGCCGACAAGGCCGCCAACAATACTCCCTCTGCCGGTGGCGCGGGGCTTACGGGTAACCTTGGCACGATTTACACCGGCGCCTCCGAGACTGGCACGTTCGCCCGCCTGGATGATAGCGGTGCCGAGTTTGCGGGCTCGGGTTCCAAGGAAGATTATTACGATTTTGGCTTGAACTACGGTGGCGACGCTTCGCCGAGTTCGACCTCTGACGGTCTGGTCCGTCATCGCCATCGCAAGGGCGAGCGCAAAAAGCGTCACACCGGCGCCATTATTGCCGTTGTAGTCGCGGTGCTTCTCGTTGCGCTTGGCGCAAGCGGCTTTATGCTGCTTAACTCGGCAAAGACCGTAAAGAGCGAAGCGAAGGAGGCTGTCGAGATCGTCGGTGGCCTTAAGGACAAGGTCACGTCGGGCGATTTTTCGACGCTGCCTGACGACGCGAAGAAGATCGATGAGCTCTGTAACAGCATGAAGGCGGAGACCTCGAGCCCGCTGTGGGCGGCGGCTTCGTTTATCCCGGTGTATGGCAGCGATATCAATGCGGCCCGCACCATGATTGACGCCCTGTCCGATGTCTCGAGCAATGCGCTGGTTCCCATGGCCGATAACCTTTCGCAGGCTACGCCCGGCAAGCTGTTCCAGGACGGCATGATTAACGTGTCCGCGCTGCAGGCGGTCGCCGATTCGCTTTCCAGCAGCTCGAAGGTGTTCAAGAGCGCCAACGAGAAGGTCCAGGGCATTGGCGATACTCATATTTCCCAGGTGACCGAGCTGGTCGATAAGGCCAAGGACGGCTTTGCCACCCTCAACGGCGCGGTTGACGCGGCGGAGAAGGTCGCCCCCGTCCTTCCCCAGATGCTCGGCGCCAACGGCCAGACGCGCAACTACCTTATGTACGCCATGAACAACGTCGAGATTCGTGCTTGCGGCGGCTTTGGCGGTTCGCAGGGCCTGATTTCGGTCACTGACGGCCAGATGTCGATTGGCGAGTTTGTTCCCCGCATTGGACTCAGCGAGGATGAGGCAGTCGAGAGCGTCGACGAAGAGGATGAGGCGCTGTTCGGCAACCACAGTAACCTGTACAACTCGGGCAATACCTATTCGCCTGATTGGCCCCGCAACTCGCAGCGTGTCGCCGCGCTGTGGAAGTCCCAGTATGGACAGGACGTTGATGGCGTCATCGGTATCGACCCGGTGTTCCTGCAGTATCTGCTGGGCCTGGTCGGTAATGTCTCGCTGCCCGACGGAACGGTTGTCGACGGCACCAACGCCGCAAAGGTCCTCATGCACGATGTGTACTGGAACTATCCGGTCGAGGAGTCGGACGGCATCTTTGCATCCGTCGCCAGCGCTGCCTTCGACAAGATCCTTGGCGGTATCGGCGATGTCGATGTTACGAAGCTTGTCAGCGCCGTTGAGCGCGGTGCCGAAGAGGGCCGCCTGATCGCGTGGATGAGAAACGATGATGAGCAGAATGCCATCAAAGAGACGGGCATTGACGCTTCGCTGCCCGATCCGGATGACCCGAGCGCCGATCCTGTTGCCGGCGTTTACTTTAACAACCTGAGCTTCTCCAAGCTCGACTGGTACCTGAACGCCGATACGCAGATTGGTCAGGGCGTGAAGAACGGTGACGGCACGTGCTCCTATCGCATCACCGTTACCCTGACGAACATCATGACGCAGGAGGAGGCTGGCAAGCTGCCCGACTACGTTGCGGCGAGCGCACCCGATGCCGCGCGTGACGACGAGCGTCTGAATGTCTCGTTGTTTGCCCCGACGGGCGGCAACATTACTGATCTGACCGTCGAGGGCACCCAGTTTGGTCTTGGCGCCGCTACGTGGCATGGAATCCCCTTCTATTCGGGCACCGTTGACCTGCATGCTGGCGAGACGACGACGATCACGTATACGCTGACCACGTCGGCCGAGGCGGGGGACAAGCCGCTTACGCTGCGTCAGACTCCTACATGCCAGGCGGCTCGCGACAGCGCGTCGGCGTAGGGTTTTTCTGGTAGCGCAGATAATCGAGTACCATTTTGGGGCGGACAGGCAATCTGTTCGCCCCTATTTTGTAAGGAGAGCGCATGAAGTACTTTGGCACCGACGGCTTTCGTGGTGAGGCCAACGTTGGGCTGACGGTAGAGCACGCTTATAAGATTGGCCGTTTTGTGGGCTGGTATTACGGCGCCAACCGCGAGCGCAAGGCACGCGTGATCGTGGGCAAGGACACGCGTCGCTCGAGTTATATGTTCGAGGCGGCGCTGGTGAGCGGCCTGGTCGCGAGCGGTGCGGACGCCTATATGCTGCACGTGATCCCCACGCCGGGCGTAGCGCATCAGACTGTGGAAGGCTGCTTCGATTGCGGCATCATGATCAGCGCGAGCCACAACCCGTTTTGCGATAACGGCATTAAGCTCGTCAACAGCGACGGCTTTAAGATGGACGAGGACGTGCTGGAGCTCATTGAGGACTACATCGATGGCAAGAGCGAGGTGCCGCTGGCAACGGGCAACCACATCGGCGCCACGGTGGACTACATGCAGGGTCGCAACCGCTACATTGCTTCGCTCATCGCCAGCGCGAACTTTTCGCTGCAGGGCGTCAAGATCGGCATCGATTGCGCCAACGGCTCGGCATCCTCGGTGGCCAAGCCGGTGTTCGACGCACTGGGCGCCGATGTGCGCGTGATCAATGCCGCGCCCGACGGCTTTAACATCAATGTCGACTGCGGCTCTACGCATATTGAGCGCCTGCAGCGCCACGTGGTGGAGCAGGGCCTGGATGTGGGCTTTGCCTACGACGGCGATGCCGACCGCTGCCTGGCCGTGGACGAGCGCGGCCGCGTGGTCGACGGCGACCAGATCTTGTACGTGTGCGGCGTGTACCTGAACAAGCACGGGCGTCTCTCGGGCGGTACCGTGGTACCGACGATCGCCAGCAACTTTGGCCTGATCAAGTCGTTGGAGCTTGCCGGACTGAGCGCCGTGACCAGCGGCGTGGGCGACCGTCACGTGTATGCCAAGATGCGCGAGGGCGGCTACAGCCTGGGTGGCGAGCAGACGGGCCATACGATCTTTGGCGATATCGAGCGCACGGGCGACGGCATTATGACCTCGCTGCGCGTGATGGAAGTGATTCGTGCCGAGCGCGAGACGCTCTCGCAGCTCACGGCTCCGTGCAAGCTGCTGCCACAGGCGCAGGTGGCCGTGCACGTGGCGGACAAGGACGCCGCGCTCGAGAACATGGGCGTGCAGAACGCCATCGCCGAGGCCGAGGCTGCGCTGGCAGGCGAGGGCCGCGTGCTCGTGCGCAAGAGTGGAACCGAGTCGGTCATCCGCGTGCTGGCCGAGGCGCCCGACCAAGCATCCGCCGATGCCGCCATGAAGCGCATCGCCGCCGCGCTGGAAGCTCTGTAAGGTAGTCATTGGGGACGTTCTTAAACAACTAGGTGGAAAGGGGGCGCTGCGGATTGGTTCCGCGGCGTCCCCTTTGCGTTGGCGTGTCGGTTATGCCTTACAGCTCGTACAGCGTGGTGAACTTGTCCTGCAGGTAGCTGCAGTAGTAGCGGGCGTCAAAGTCCATGCCGCACGCGCCCTTGATGAGCTCCGGTGCGTCCTTGGCGCGGCCCCACTGCCAAATGTGCTCGCCCAGCCAGGCGCGGACGGGTGTCAGGTCGCCGCTCGCGCAGGCGCCGGTAAGGTCGACGCCGTCGCGGCACATGGCCGGCACAAACATGGCGTCGTAGGCGCTGCCCAGCGCATAGGTGGGGAAGTAGCCAAACGAGCCGCCGCTCCAGTGCGTATCCTGTAGGCAGCCGTGCGTGTCGTCGGGAACGGGAATGCCCAGGTACTCATCCATGAAGCGGTTCCAAAGCGCGGGGATGTCCTTGGCCGTGGCCTCGCCGGCAAACAGCATGCGCTCGATCTCGTAGCGCACCATAACGTGCAGCGGATAGGTGAGCTCGTCGGCCTCGGTGCGGATCAGCGAAGGCTGCGCGATGTTCACGGCGTGGTAGAGCGTGTCCTCGTCGACGTCGCCGTAGACCTCGGGTGCGTGGCGGCGCAGCACCTCGAGCAGCGGTCCCATAAAGGCGCGGCTGCGACCCACGGTGTTCTCGAAAAAGCGGCTCTGGCTCTCGTGGATGCCCATGGAGGTGCCACCCTCCAGGCACGTGCGCGCATAGGCGGGGTTCACGCCCAGCTCGTACATGGCGTGACCTGCCTCATGGATGATGCTGAAGACGTTGGAGATACAGTCGTTCTCGTAGATGTGCGTCGCGATGCGCGCATCGCCCACGGCAAAGCCCTCGCTAAACGGATGCTCGGTAAAGGCAAGCGTGGTGTCGTCCAGGTTCAGGCCGACGAGCTTCATGAGGTCGAAGCTCATGGCGCGCTGGGCGGCCTCGGGCACGCGGGCGTGCAAAAAGTCGGCAGCGGGCTGCTGGCCGCGCTCGCCGATGGCGTGCACGAGCGGCACGACCGTCGCCTTGACCTCATCGCAAAACGCATCGAAGCTCTTGGCGGAAAGGCCGCGCTCGTACTGGTCGAGCCAAACATCGTATGGGTCGCGCTTGGGGTCCATGAGCTCGGCCTGATGCTTAAGTTGGGCGACGATTCTATCCACATAGGGCTCAAAGCTCGCCCAGTCATTGGCCGTCTTGGCTTTGTGCCACACGGCATCGGCCTCGCAGGTGAGCCTGGTCCAGGCCTCGGCCTCCTCGGTGGGGATGACGCTTGCCTCGCGCTGGTCACGGCCGAGTACGCGGATCTCGTCGAGCAGCTGCGGGTCGTCGATCTTGCCGCCGGCGACGGTTTCGCGTGCCAGCGAGCGCACAAGTTCGACAGACTTTTCGCTGGTCAGGAGCTTATGATGCTCGCCGGCAAGGGTGCCCATGGCGTCGGCGCGCGCTGCGGCGCCGTTGGCGGGGGCAATGGTCGCGCCGTCAAACTCGGCAATCTTGAGCAGGTACTCGCGGGTCCACAGCTTGCCCTCGAGCTTGCGGAATTTTTTGACGGCCTTATCGACCTTCATGCTTTTGGGCGTCTTGCCCGCTGCGGGCTCGGCCTTCTTATCGTGCTTCTTTCCCATACCATATCCTTGATCTCGCGAACCGAGCGCCACGGATGGGCGCACGGCCAGTTTACACAGCTACCTGCCTTGTACCCAGCACGAACAAAACGGAACGCGGCGATATGCCCAAACAATGTGGTATCCTGTAGCCCAATGCGTTGACGGAGAGGGTTTTGCCCGCCGCGTCGCCGGCAAGAGAGGGAAGGTCATGGGCTGTAAGCCTTCCTGCGGTGGCAAGGGCCAAGCGTTCACTCCCGAGCAGCGACCTCAACGGGCACGCGGCCGGCGGCGGCGATGTCCCCAGTAGGGAAGCCGTGAGCCTCGCGACAAGGGGCAAAGAGTGGGCGCGGCGGGCCAGACATCCGCCGGGTCAAACAAGGTGGTACCGCGGAATTCAACCGTCCTTGGGCAATGCACATGCCCGAGGACGGTTTTTTGTTACCGAACCGGGCCGCGTTTTCGCAACGTCAGACGGCGGCAGCCGCCTCGGCAAGCGGGGAGCGCGAGAGACGAAAGGGAAGACATGAGTCTGATTGATGATCTGGTCAAACTCGAGGAAGAGGCCAAGGAGCTCGTCGCAGGCGCCGACGACGCCGCAAAGCTCGAGGCCGCGCGCGTTGAGCTGCTCGGCCGCAAGGGCCGCATCACCGGCCTGATGCGCATGATGGGCAAGCTCGCCCCCGAGGATCGTCCCGTGATGGGCAAGCGCGCCAACGAGATGCGCCAGCTGATCGAGGGCATGCTCGACGAGCGCACCACCGAGATGAAGGCCGCCGCCCTCAAGCACGCACTCGAGCACGAGGCCGTCGACATCACGCTACCGGGTATCCGTCCGCAGATCGGCCACCAGCACCTGATCAAGCAGATCATCGAGGAGGCCGAGGACATCTTCTGCGGCATCGGCTACACCGTCGAGTCTGGCCCCATGGTCGACACCTCCTATTACAACTTCACCGCGCTCAACGCCCCCATGGATCACCCGAGCCGCTCGGCCCGCGATACCTTCTATGTGGTCGACAACAACCCCGGCAGCGTCGCGCACCCCGAGGCTCACGCCCACGGCGAGTCCGACGTGCTGCTGCGCACCCAGACCTCGGGCGTGCAGATCCACACCATGGAGTCGCAGAAGCCGCCCATCTACATGATCTGCCCGGGCACCGTCTACCGTCCCGACACGGCCGACGCCTGCCACCTGCCGCAGTTCAACCAGATCGAGGGCCTGGTCGTCGACGAGGGCATCACCTTTGGCGATCTTAAGGGCACGCTCGACTACTTTGTTAAGTGCATGTTTGGCGAGGACCGCAAGACGCGTTACCGCCCGCACTTCTTCCCCTTCACCGAGCCGAGCTGCGAGGTAGACGTGAGCTGCCACGTGTGCGGCGGCAAGGGCTGCAACTTCTGCAAGCACAGCGGCTGGATCGAGATTCTGGGCTGCGGCATGGTCGACCCCAACGTCCTGATTAACTGCGGCATCGACCCCGAGAAGTACACCGGCTTCGCCTTTGGTATTGGCGCCGAGCGCGTCGCGGCCCTGCGCTACGACCTGCCCGACCTGCGCACGCTCATGACAGGCGATATGCGCTTCCTGAACCAATTTTAGGCTGCGGCTTGCCCAAGCACGGCACCTCGGCGCTCATTCGTCGCTTGCGTACCAAAGTACGCGGCGCTCCTCTTTCGGGCCGATCTGCCGCACTTGGACAACCCTCGCTTTGTAAGGAATGTTCACAAAGTTGAAGTTTCCACCTGCATCTCTTCGCAGGCTTTCAGTATGAAAGGAGAGCTAGATGCGTGTTTCTTACGACTGGCTCAAGACCATGATCGATATTCCGGAGGATCCCAAGACCCTTTCGGACGAATATATCCGTACCGGCACCGAGGTCGAGGCGATCGACACCGTGGGCGAGTCCTTCGACCACGTGGTGACCGCCAAGGTGCTCACCAAGACCCCGCACCCCGATAGCGACCATATGTATGTGTGCTCGGTCGACGTGGGCGACAAGAACCTCGACGCCGACGGCAACCCCGCTCCGCTGCAGATCGTCTGCGGCGCGCAGAACTTCGAGGCCGGCGACCACATCGTCACGGCCATGATTGGCGCTGTCCTGCCCGGCGACGTCAAGATCAAGAAGAGCAAGCTTCGCGGCGTCGTGTCCATGGGCATGAACTGCTCCGCGCGCGAGCTCGGCCTGGGCGGCGACCACTCCGGCATCATGATCCTGCCCGAGGATACGCCCTGCGGCATGCCGTTTGCCGAGTACGTGGGCTCGAGCGATACCGTGCTTGACTGCGAGATCACGCCCAACCGTCCCGATTGCCTGTCCATGATCGGCATGGCCCGCGAGACCGGCGCCATCTTCGACCGCGATTTCCACGTTGAGCTGCCTGCCATCAAGGCCGAGACCGGCCGCGCGACCGACGACGAGCTTTCGGTCGAGATTGCCGACGAGGGCCTGTGCGACCGCTACGTCGCCCGCATCGTGCGCAACGTGAAGGTCGGCCCCTCGCCCGACTGGATGGTCAAGCGCCTCAACGCCCTGGGCGTGCGCCCGCACAACAACATTGTCGATATCACCAACTACGTGATGATGCTCACCGGTCAGCCGCTGCACGCCTTTGACCTGGACACCTTTGCCGAGCGCGATGGCCGCCGTCGTGTGGTGGTCCGCGCCGCCCAGCAGGATGAGAAGTTCACGACGCTCGACGGCGAGGAGCGCACGCTCGACGCCGGCATGGGTCTCATCACCGACGGCGAGCGCCCCGTGGCGCTGGCCGGCGTTATGGGCGGCATGGATTCCGAGATCGAGGACGACACCGTCGATGTGATGGTCGAGAGTGCCTGCTTCAACGCCGGTCGCACCTCGCACACCAGCCGCGACCTGTCCCTGATCTCCGACGCCTCCATTCGCTTTGAGCGCCAGGTTGACGAGACCGGCTGCGTGGACGTCGCCAACGTTGCCTGCGCGCTCATCGAGGAGATCGCCGGCGGCGAGGTTGCTCCCGGCTATGTCGACGTTTTCCCTGCGCCCAAGACTATCGACAGCATCAAGCTGCGCCTGGCCCGCGTGCATGCCATCTGCGGTGCCGACATCGAGCCCGAGTTTATCGAGCGTTCGCTCACCCGCCTGGGCTGCACCGTCGAGCGCGACGGCGATGACTTCATGGTCACCCCGCCGAGCTTCCGTCCCGACCTGCCGCGCGAGATCGACCTGATCGAGGAGGTCCTGCGCCTGTGGGGCATGGGCCGTGTGACGGCGACCATCCCGGCTGCCAAGAACCACATCGGCGGCCTGACCCGCGAGCAGAAGCTCACCCGCAAGGTCGGCGAGATCCTGCGCGCCTGCGGCCTCAACGAGACCACGACTTTCGGCTTTGCCGCCCCGGGCGACCTGGAGAAGATCGGTATGTCCACCGAGGGTCGCGGTTGCCCCGTGGTGCTCATGAACCCGCTGGTAGCCGAGCAGACCGAGATGCGTCGTTCGCTGTTGCCGGGCCTGCTGCAGTCCGTGGCCTATAACGAGGCCCACGGCACGCCCAACGTGCACCTGTACGAGGTCGGCAGCCTGTTCCACGGTCGCGAGAACGCCAGCCTGCCCAAGGAGACCAAGTCCGTGGCGGGCGTGCTCTCGGGCCAGTGGAGCGAGCAGTCCTGGAACATGAAGTACCGCAAGCTGCGTTTCTTCTTTGGCAAGGGCATTGTCGAGGAGCTGCTCGCCCAGCTGCGCATCGAGAAGGTTCGCTTCCGTCCCGTCGAGGGCGAGGGCTACGCTTTCTTGCAGCCGGGTCGTGCGGCCGAGGTTCTGTCCGGCGGCACCGTACTGGGCTGGGTCGGCGAGATTCACCCCGAGGCGCGCGAGGCGATGGGCATCGATGAGGTCGTCGTTGCCTTTGAGCTCGATCTGGACAAGCTGATCAAGGGCGCCCGCAATCAGGAGAACTACCGCGAGTTCTCGCAGTACCCGGCTGTTGAGCACGACCTTGCTATCGTGGTCGACAATGCTGTGACCTGCGAGGATCTTGAGCGCCGCATTACCAGCGCCGGCGGCAAGCTGCTCGAGGGCGTGCGCCTGTTCGACGTCTACCGCGATCCCATCCGCATCGGAGCGGGCAAGAAGTCCATGGCCTTTGCGCTTACGTATCGCTCCGACGACCACACGCTCACCAGCGAAGAGGTCGAGAAGGCGCACCAGAAGATCGTCACCAAGGTATGCAAGGGCGTAAACGGCGAGGTCCGCGGATAGGGCTTGCGCTGGGGTATGGGTCAGCGGTGGTTGCCGCCGAGTCTTACGTGACCGCTATGCTCGATATAAGGCACCGTTGAGCCTTCATATATGACACGCGCATTACATAACGGCGTGCTGCTTTGTCGGCAGTGCGCCGTTTTGCTATGATAGCCCGCGGCGTGTTACGAATCTTACAATGCGTAACACTGACAAGGTGATTTAAGCGGCGTTGCAATTCTGTGCGCCGATAACCGGGAGGCGCCCATGCACATTCCAGATAATTATCTGTCCCCGCAGACGGATGCCGTCATGGCAGTGGCAATGGTGCCCGTTTGGGTCCACTGCATCAAAAAGGTGCGTGCCACGCTCGATCGCGAGCACATGGCTTTCCTGGGCATCTGCGCCGCATTTTCCTTCTTGCTCATGATGTTCAACGTGCCGCTGCCCGGCGGCACCACGGGTCACGCCGTCGGCGGCGCGCTCATCGCGCTGCTGCTGGGCCCGGAGGCCGCGGCCATTGCTGTCTCGGTCGCGCTGGCGCTACAGGCACTACTGTTTGGCGACGGCGGCATCCTGTCCTTTGGCGCCAACTGCTTTAACATGGCCTTCGTGCTGCCGTTTGCCGCTGCTATCGTGTTCCGTGCGCTCAACAGCCGTCTGCACGACAAGAGCTGGGGCACCTCGGTTTCGGCCATCGTAAGCGGCTGGGTCGGCCTGTGCCTGGCGGCCCTGTGCGCGGCAATCGAGTTTGGTATTCAGCCGATGCTCTTTACCAACGCTTCGGGCGCGCCGCTGTACTGCCCCTTCCCGTTGTCTATTGCCATTCCTGCCATGATGATCCCGCATATGCTGGTTGCCGGCGTGGTCGAGGGCGTGGCGACGGCTGCGATTTACGGTTTCATTAAGAAGACGGCGCCGAGCGTTATCGTCGGGCCCGAGGCCGTCGATGGCCAGCTTGCTGCCGAGGGCGCTGCTGCCAAGAAGACCTCGCTGGTCCCCACACTCATCCTGGTTGCCGTGCTTGTCGTGGCCACGCCGCTGGGCCTGCTGGCCACGGGTGACGCCTGGGGTGAGTGGGACGCCGAGGGCGCCGCGACCGCCGTTCAGGAGGCTGGTGACAACAGTCTGCAGACTTCGGTCGGCCTCGATACCCCGACCTTTGCCGACGCTCTGCCCACGGGCGATTATCTGCAGGCCTATTCCGAGGAGCAGGGTCTTGGCTTTGCCGGCCAGGCCGCGATGTATATTCTTTCGGGCGTGATTGGCGTGGCGGTGCTCACCATCGCATTCCGTCTGATTTCGCTGACGGTCAAGGAAAGCGGTGCTCATGGCAATAGCCGTGCTGCCTAGCTGGCTTGCGGTCGAGCAGCGTTACGAGCCCGCGAGGGCTCGGCATCGTGTGATGCAAAAGAATGTCCTGCACCTGGCGAGCCTGCTTGAGCGGGTTCGCCTGGGTGGAGGCGCGCACGAGGGCGGGTCGATGGTCGACCGCGCCCTTTCTTGCGTTTCGGCTCCGGTGCGCCTGGTGGGGATGTTCGTTTGCGTCCTGTGCGTGTGTCTGACGCAGAGCCCGCTGTACCTCATGCTGATGGCGGCTATCGCACTGGTGCTCGTTGCCGTGCGCCCCGTACGCGGACTGCGGGCAACCTTTGTGCCGGCGCTTGGCGCTGCGGGGCTCGCGGTGGTTCTGGCGCTGCCCGCCTTGCTGCTGGACGCTTCTGCCGCGGGCGCCATGCTCAAGATTGCGCTCAAGACCTTCATTAATGTGTCGCTAGTGCTGGGCGTTTCGTGGACCCTCACGTGGAGCCGCATGTCGGCGTCGCTCAAGATGCTGCATCTACCCGACGAAGTTATCTTTACGTTTGATATGGCGCTCAAGCACATCGAGGTGCTGGGTCGCACGGCGCACAATCTGTGCGAATCGGTCATGCTGCGCAGCGTGGGTCGTGCGCCTGCGGGTTTTTCGCGCACCGACTCGCTGGCGGGTATCATGGGCATGACGTTTATCAAGGCGATGGAATGCAGCCGCGCGATGGACGAGGCTATGCTTTGCCGCGGCTTTGCCGGTGCGTATCCGGCGCCCGCGCGTGTCGGGTTTGGCTGGCGCGATGCGGTCTATGCGGCCGGCGTGGCGCTGCTGGCAGTGTTGTGCGCCGTGCTGTAGACGCTGCTGGTTTCGACTGGGGATGCAAATAGGGAAGGGCGACGTTTTGACGATCGATATGAATAGTGCGGCGGGCACGAACGGCGCGCGCGCCGAGGCCATGCCGCTCATCGAGCTGCGCGACGTGGTGTTCTCCTATGCGGGGCATACGGTTGTCGATGGTGTGTCGCTGCAGGTCGATCGTGGTGAACTCGTTGCCCTGCTCGGTCCCAACGGCTGCGGCAAGACGACGATCATGCGCCTTATCAACGGCCTTGAGCTCGCGGACGCAGGGGCATACCTGTTCGACGGGCATGTGATCGATGCGGCGTTTCTAAAGGATTCCGCGGCTGCTCAGCGTTTTCATCAGCGCGTGGGCTTTGTGTTCCAGAATGCCGATGCCCAGCTCTTTTGCGCTACGGTGGGCGAGGAAGTTGCTTTTGGTCCCGCGCAGATGGGGCTGCCGGCAGACGAGCTCGAGCGCCGCGTGCGCGATGCCATGGAACTGTTCCAGGTTACCGATCTGGTCGATGCCTCGCCTTATCAGCTTTCGGGCGGGCAAAAGAAGCGTGTTGCGCTGGCTGCCGTCGTGTCGATGAACCCCGATATCCTGGTGCTCGACGAGCCTACCAATGGACTTGACGAGGACTCTTGCGACATCGTGGTCAACTTCCTGCTGGCCTATGTTGCTGCCGGTAAGACGGTCTTGATGAGTACACATCATCAGGATTTGGTGCGACGCCTGGGTGCCCGCGCCATCTATATCGATCGATACCACCATGTGGTCGAGGCACCTTCGCCGTCGTATGGAACCGAAAGCGGTGCTACGGACTAGTTGCTGCGTAGAGCGTGCGTAGCCGCCCGCGCGGCTTTGCCGTGATGGTATAGTTATCCAGGTTTTTATGGGGGTGGCTATGCCAAGCTGGAACATTCATATCGCTCAGACGGAGCGTTTGCTGGAGCGCACCGGTGCGCTTGCCAATAGCGTGCGCGACCGCAATGCCTTTTTGTTTGGCTGCGTGGTTCCGGATATCTTCGTGGGCTATATGGTCCCTGGCATCGCCGATCCCATCCCGTACCGCATTACGCACTTTGCCAAGCCTGAGCCCATCCCTAAGCCTCGTGAGCATGAGTTCTGGGATACCTATGTGGCACCGTTGCTTAATAGTTCGCCCACCGGTGCGCCGGCCGCAGCGACCTCGATTATCGAGGAACGCGAGCGACTGAACCGCGTGCACTATCCCCAGCGTTACAAGGATGCCGAGCCGGTTGCCGGTCCCGGCACCTGTGAGTTCTCGCTTGCGTCCGAAGATGTGGCGCAGTCGCTGCTCGATTTAACACTGGGCGTCTGGTCGCATCTGGTGGCCGATACCGTATGGAATACGCGCGTGAATCAGTACCTGGAGGCGCACGGCGGCAAGCCATGTGAGGAGTTCCGCATTAAAAAGCAAGGCGACTTTGACTGGTTTGGCAAGACGCTCGGCATTGTTTCCATCCCGCGTGCGACCGATCGCCTGTATACCGCCGCGACGCGTTTTGGGCAGTATCCCATCCATAAAGAATATGTGCTCAAGACCATCGGCGTTATGCACGAGATTGTACGCGAAAACCCCGGCGAGCCCGATCATCCGCCGTATCGCCTGCTAACTGAGGAGTTCTTCGACTCAACGTTTACCGAGGTCATCGAGCTGACCGAGGCAGGCTTTGCGGCTCGCGTTGCTGCTTCTGACGTTCCGGCAGTCCCCCTGATCGCTAGCTGCTAGCCGGCCGGCTTTACGGAGAACAGTTCATCCCAATTGACCAACAGCTCCCGTCGCAGGCGTCTTCGGTGGTGCGCTCGGCATCGGAGAGGCTTGCGACTGAACGCAAATCGATGAGGCGGCATATGAAGAAGGTCTTAAAAAAGCCCGGAAGGCAATGCCTTCCGGGCCCTTTGCAATGCAAATCTGCTTGCAAGTGCGATTTAGCGCACCTGAGCGACGTAAGCGACGTTGGTCGAGGAGACCTTGTCCTCGAGCTGGACGCTCATGCGGGGATCGCCGGCGGTAGCGACGGTCAGGTCGCCGGCCTCGACGTAGCCGAGCTCCTTGGCGGTCTCGATCGCCTTGACGATCGTGCCGTTGACGGTGCCCTGGGTAATCTCGGCCTGGTGCGGGATAACGCCCCAGTACATGATCATCTGCTGGACGGCCCACTCGTGGCGGGAGAATGCGCAGATCGGCATGTTGGGACGGAAGTGCGAGATCAGGCGAGCGGTACGACCGGTGGTCGTCGGCACGGTGATGCACTTGGCGCCAACGGTGGTGGCCATGTTCACAGCGGACATACCCACAACGTTGTTGACGACGCGGGTGCCGTGAGCGTCAGCCGGAACCTCGAGCGGAGCGTGGGCCGGGAGGTACTTCTCGGTCTCGAGAGCGATGCTGGCCTGCATCTTAACGGCCTCGACCGGGTACTTACCGGCAGCGGACTCGCCGGACAGCATAACGGCGTCGGTGCCGTCGTAAATGGCGTTAGCAACGTCGGCAACCTCGGCGCGCGTCGGGCGCGGGTTCTGCTGCATGGAGTCGAGCATCTGCGTAGCGGTGATAACGGGCTTGTAGGCCGCGTTGCACTTGGCGATGATCTCCTTCTGGATGTGGGGAACGAGCTCGGGCTTGATCTCGATGCCCAGGTCGCCACGGGCGACCATGATGCCGTCGGAAGCCTCGAGGATCTCGTCGAAGTTCTCGACGCCCAGGGCGCACTCGATCTTCGGGAAGATCGTCACGTGCTCGCCGCCGTTCTCGCGGCAAAGCTCGCGGATGCCGCGGACGGACTCGCCGTCACGGATGAAGGAAGCGGCGATGTAGTCGATGTTCTCGGTCAGGCCAAAGAGGATGTCCTGACGATCGCGCTCGGTGATGGCGGGCAGCGAGATGTTGACGTTGGGCATGTTGACGCCCTTGCGCTCGCCGATCAGGCCGTCGTTCTTAACGACGCAGGTCATGTCCTGGCCGTCGACGGACTCGACCTCGAGGGCAACCAGGCCGTCATCGATCAGGATGAGGGAGCCCTTCTCGACCTCGGAGGGCAGAGCCAGGTAATCGAGGGAGATGTGCTCAGCGGTGCCGTGGAAATCCTCGGACGTGGGCTGAGCGGTGACGACGATCTTGTCGCCGGTCTTGACGGCAACCTTCTTGCCATCGACCAAAAGGCCGGTGCGGACCTCGGGGCCCTTGGTGTCGAGCAGGATGCCGACGGGCATGCCGAGCTCCTTGGAAATACGGCGGACGCGCTCGATGCGACCGTGGTGCTCGTCGTAGGAGCCGTGCGAGAAGTTAAAACGGGCGACGTTCATGCCCGCCTTGATCATCTCGCGGATGGTCTCGTCGCTATCGCAGGCGGGACCCATGGTGCATACAATCTTGGTGCGCTTGTACATTCAGACCTCCATCTGACATCGTCTTGCGCTGATAGATAAACCATAAGAAATAAAACTGAGATGATTATAACGAAATGCCGACCGAATACCCCAAAAAATCGACCGTATGCCGAATTAGAAGTTCATTTTTTGCGGAAAAACGGTATATGCAAAAACTTTACCAACCGTTCTAACCGCTGCTATCTGGGCGATATTTCAGTCTGACGATGCGCCGAAGAAAAAACGTTTTATCAATGTTGAGCATCACACTGTCTGCACCGTTGCGCCTGTGCCGTGTTTCCAGATGGAATGTTTTGGCTAGACGCGTCGCTTTGGGGTACCATAGCTCCACTATCAACTGCCGCTCAGCACGGCAGCCTTGATGAGCCCTTGCCCTTCTCCTGGGAATTATGATCGGGCATCAATCTGCTGAGTGGCCCGAATCCCAGGAGGGGACTCTATATGCAAAAGGAATACCTGTCCGCCGCGGCGGAGGTGCTCAGCGACCAAGGTGTCGATGAGAACCTCGGCCTGAGCAACGGCGAGGCGTCGGCGCGCCTTGCCAAGACAGGCCCTAACAAGCTCGAGGAAGCCGAGAAGACGCCGCTGTGGAAGCGTTTCTTTGAGCAGATGGCCGACCCTATGGTCATCATGCTGATCGTTGCCGCCGTCATCAGCGCGCTCACGGGCATGGTCAAGGGCGAGGCGGACTTTGCCGATGTCGCCATTATCATGTTCGTCGTTATCGTCAACTCGGTGCTGGGCGTGGTCCAGGAAGCCAAGAGCGAGGAGGCCCTCGAGGCCCTGCAGGAAATGAGCGCGGCGCAGTCCAAGGTGCTGCGCGACGGCAAGCTCGTGCATCTGCCGAGCGCCGAGCTCGTGCCCGGCGACGTCCTCATGCTCGAGGCGGGCGACTCCGTCCCGGCCGACTGCCGCGTCCTCGAGAGCGCCACGATGAAGATCGAAGAGGCCGCACTGACCGGCGAGTCCGTGCCGGTCGAGAAGCACGCCAACGTGATTGAGCTTGCCGCGGGCACCGACGACGTGCCGCTCGGCGACCGCAAGAACATGTGCTACATGGGCTCCACCGTGGTGTACGGCCGCGGTCGCGCCGTCGTGGTCGGTACCGGCATGAACACCGAGATGGGCAAGATCGCTGGCGCCCTGGCCGAGGCCAAGGAAGAGCTCACGCCGCTGCAGGTGAAGCTCGCCGAGCTCAGCCGTATTCTTACCATTATGGTTATCGTCATCTGCGTCGTGATCTTTGGCGTCGACATCATCCGTCACGGCGTGGGTAACGTCCTTACCGACCCGACTGCCCTGCTCGACACCTTTATGGTCGCCGTCTCGCTCGCCGTCGCCGCCATCCCCGAGGGCCTGGTCGCCGTCGTGACCATCGTCCTTTCGCTCGGCGTGACCAAGATGGCCAAGCGCCAGGCGATTATCCGCAAGCTTTCTGCTGTCGAGACGCTCGGCTGCACGCAGACCATCTGCTCGGACAAGACCGGCACGCTCACCCAGAACAAGATGACCGTCGTCAAGCACGAACTTGCTGCGCCCAAGGAGAAGTTCTTGGCCGGCATGGCGCTGTGCTCCGATGCCCAGTGGGACGAGGAACTGGGCGAGGCCGTGGGCGAGCCGACCGAGTGCGCGCTCGTCAACGATGCCGGCAAGGCTGGTCTTACTGGCCTGACTGCCGAGCACCCGCGCGTGGGCGAGGCCCCGTTCGACTCGGGCCGTAAGATGATGTCCGTGGTCGTCGAGACCCTGGACGGCGAGTACGAGCAGTACACCAAGGGCGCGCCCGACGTGGTGATCGGCCTGTGCACCCATATCTACGAGGGCGATAAGGTCGTCCCCCTGACCGAGGAGCGTCGCGCCGAGCTCGTGGCAGCCAACAAGGCCATGGCCGACGAGGCCCTGCGCGTGCTGGCACTGGCGAGCCGTACCTACACCGAGGTTCCCGCCGACTGCAGCCCCGCTGCGCTCGAGCATGACATGGTCTTCTGCGGCCTGTCCGGCATGATTGACCCGGTCCGCCCCGAGGTGGCCGACGCTATCCGCGAGGCGCACGACGCCGGCATCCGCACTGTCATGATTACGGGCGACCACATCGACACCGCCGTGGCCATCGCCAAGCAGCTGGGCATCGTCGCCGATCGCAGCCAGGCCATCACCGGTGCCGACCTCGACCGCATGAGCGACGAGGAGCTCGACGCGCACATCGAGGACTACGGCGTGTACGCTCGCGTTCAGCCCGAGCACAAGACCCGCATCGTCGAGGCCTGGAAGTCGCGCGACCAGATCGTGGCCATGACGGGCGACGGCGTCAACGACGCCCCGTCCATCAAGCGCGCCGACATCGGCGTTGGCATGGGCATCACCGGTACCGATGTCACCAAGAACGTCGCCGACATGGTGCTTGCCGACGACAACTTCGCCACCATCATCGGTGCCTGCGAAGAGGGCCGTCGCATCTACGACAACATCCGCAAGGTCATCCAGTTCCTGCTTTCGGCCAACCTTGCCGAGGTCTTCTCGGTGTTTATCGCCACGCTCATCGGCTTTACCATCTTCCAGCCGGTGCAGCTGCTGTGGGTGAACCTGGTCACCGACTGCTTCCCCGCGCTCGCGCTGGGCATGGAGGATGCCGAGGGCGACATCATGAAGCGCAAGCCGCGCAACGCCAAGGACGGCGTCTTTGCCGGCAATATGGGTCTGGACTGCGTTGTCCAGGGCCTGATCATCACCGTGCTGGTGCTGGCGAGCTTCTTTGTGGGCGTGTACTTTGACATGGGCTACATCCACATCGCCGATATGATCGCCGGCAATGCCGACGAGGAAGGCGTGATGATGGCGTTCATCACGCTCAACATGGTCGAGATCTTCCACTGCTTCAATATGCGCAGCCGTCGTGCGTCGCTGTTTAGCATGAAGAAGCAGAACAAGTGGCTTTGGGCTTCGGCTGCGCTGGCGCTGGTGCTGACGGTTATCGTGACCGTGCAGCCGACGCTTACCGAGATGTTCTTTGGCCCCGTGACGCTTGAGCTCAAGGGCGTTATCGCCGCGCTGGGCCTTGCCTTCCTGATCATTCCGCTGATGGAGATCTACAAGGCGATCATGCGCGCGGTCGAGAAGGAGTAACGTTCCTGTCCGGGCCCGACCGCCTGCGGGGTTTCCACGGGCACGTCCTCGCCGCTTTGCGGCTGCGGGATGTGCCCTTAGGAAACCCCTCCCGGCGGGCGGGCCCTGCGGTGTCCTTGCTGCTTTTCTCCCGCGCGGATGAAAAAGGGCTGAGGGAAAGTGTGTGAGTCGGTCGAGCGGTTGCTCGACCGACTCTTTTTTGTGGGTAAAATACCTGCTCAGTTGT
The DNA here is from genome assembly GCA_900553705.1 of uncultured Collinsella sp. Lineage (GTDB taxonomy): Bacteria > Actinomycetota > Coriobacteriia > Coriobacteriales > Coriobacteriaceae > Collinsella. Next base: position 2,258 of record USEK01000010.1, on the reverse strand, counting down.
GATTTTGGGTGCTGGGAGGCATTTGTGGGCAAGGCTAAGGCTAAGGCGAAGAAAAAGACGACGGGGGCGCGGGCTAAGCGCGACCGTCGTCGGAAGCTCGCGACCGAAGCCCCTGCATCTGCTGAGGAGCTGCTGGCAAGCGTACCGGGGCTTGACGCGTTACAGGATGTTCCGGCGTTCGATGACCTGCCGGTCGATGCGGCTCAGCAGGCTGCATTTGACGACTTTTGCGCACAGGCCGAGGAGCCCGAGCAGATGCAGCTCGGTGCCGTGGTGCGCCTGGACCGCGGGTTTCCGCTGGTGGCAACTGCCGACGACACGTTTCGTGCCGAGCATGCCGTAGGGTTTGCCAAGTCGCGTGGCGAGGACGAGGTCTTGCTGCCCGCCGTGGGCGACCGCGTGGCGGTTCGCCGTGCTCCCGGGCACGACATGGGCGTGATCGAGTGCGTACTGCCGCGCCGTACGAGCTTTGAACGTTGGCGTGGCCGTGCCCGCGGTGAGCGCCAGGTGCTCTGCTCCAACGTTGACAGCGTGCTGATCGTGCAGGCGCTCGGCGCCGGCGAGGTGCTGCTCGATCGTGTGGCGCGCTCACTGGTGTTGGCGCTCGATTGCGATGCCGAGCCGGTGGTGGTGCTCACCAAGGCCGACCGCTGCGAGGCCGATGAGCTCGAGCGCGATCTGGACCGCGTGCGCCGTCTGGTGGGTCCGGGCGTGCGCGTGATCGTGACGTCTTCTGCTGAGGGCCTCGGCCTGGACGAGGTGCGCGCCTGCGTGCCGGCTGGGAGCTGTGCCATGATCTTGGGCGAGTCGGGCGCCGGCAAGTCGACGCTGCTCAACGCGCTACTGGGCCACGATGCGCTGGCCACTGGCGGCGTGCGCGAGCGTGATGACCAGGGCCGCCACACTACGGTTGCGCGCGTGATGGTGGCACTGCCGGGCGACGCCGGCGTGATCGCCGATGCCCCGGGCCTGCGCAGCCTACCGCTCGTGGGTCACGAGCGGGGTCTGGCGCGCGCCTTCCCCGAGATTGTCGAGGCATCGCGCGCGTGCCGATTTGGCGATTGCACGCATACCCATGAGCCGGGTTGCGCCGTTCGCGAGGCCGAGGACGCCGGGCAGATCGACAGCCTGCGTCTGGAAACGTTCCAAAACCTGGCGTCATCCATGCGCGTGAGCGCCCAAATGCTCGATCCCGATGTCCATCTGTAATTGATTTTTCCTATGACAGCCGTCTCCCAACTGTTCGGGAGACGGCTTTTTTGCTGCGGAAAAGCCTTGAAGCATGCAGTTTGCTGACGTGCTGACCAAAACCTTGCCACGAGCTTGACGGGCTGGTTAGTTTTTGGTCAGCGATTGGTTTGACATCGAAAACCAAGATCGCGATTGCGCCGCTTTGCGCTCTGACCGCCCAGACAATGGTGGTACGGGCATTCGCCCGGCACTGCCATGAGAGGAGCGGCCGTGAACAAGAGCAAGCGCATCGCCATCAGTCTGGTCGCGGGCGTGCTCGCTGCTCTGCTCTGCATGGTTTACGGCTCGTCGATCCGCTCGCAAGCCGAACAGGTCCAGGCTGAGACCTTGGCCAAGTACGGTGGCGATCGCGTCGAGGTATGCGTCGCGGCGCGTGATATCGATGTGGGCGAGACCCTCGATGAGACCAATGTCATAACCCAAGAATGGCTGACGAGTCTGCTGCCGCGTGACGCGGCGACCGAGCTGCGCCAGGTGCGCGGCGACGTGACGACTTCGCGTATTCCCAAAAACGCCGTGATCTGCAATGTCTACACCAAGGCCGAGAGCCACAAGCTCGAGGTGCCTAAGGGCAAAGTCGCCGTTTCGGTGGCGGTCGATGCCGAGCACTCGGTCGGCGGCGCCACGGGCGTGGGCAGCTACGTGGATGTGTATGTGCAAAAAGACGGCGTAACCGATCGACTGTGCGGCGCGTACGTGATCGATACCAGTGAGGATTCTGGTGCCACGCGCGAGGGCAAGATCGAATGGGTGACGCTGGCGGCTGACCCCGAAGACGTCAAGGAACTGCTGGGAGCCTCGGGCAAGGGAACGGTCAGCTTGACGATTCCCGCCACGGCGCGCGGCAAAAAGAGCGGAGGCGACAAGTGATGAAGGCGATCTGGCTTGCGTGCTGCGCGTGCGGCGATTACGGGCTGTTGCAGCGGGAAGTCGAGGGCCGTGATGCGGGTGCACAGGTGCTTCGCGTAGGCTGTCTCTTATACACATCTGACGCTGCCGACGACTAG
>USEK01000009.1 GCA_900553705.1 uncultured Collinsella sp. | reverse complement strand
TGTGTATAAGAGACAGACCCAGCGCAGCCTCATCGGCGGCCGTCAGGTTGGCGGCACGGCGCTCGGCGGTCGCGCGTTCGTCTGCCAGCGCGGCCTCAGCCTTGCGTGCCTCCTCGACCTCATCGTTCCAAGGCAGCTCAACACGCTGACGGGCAGCAGCCTCGGGGCTCAGCACCTCGGCATCCAGATAATTGAGGACTTCCTCGACGAGCATCTCGGTCTCGGGACGCGGAATGAGCACGCCGGGGGCGCACGTGACGTCGATCATGCGAAACTGCGTGCTGCCGGTGATGTACTGCAGCGGTTCACCTTTAGCGCGACGAACAACGGCCGCGTGCATGGTCTCGAGCTGAGCCGCGTTAAGCGTCTCGTCCATGCGCATATATAAGTCGATGCGTGCCAAACCCGTGGCAGCGCAGAGCAGCCACTCGGCAGAAAGACGGGGGTGCTCCTCGCCGCGCTCGGCCAGGTACTCCTTGGTCCACTCGAGACAACGCTTGATGGTCCAAATCTCGTTTGCCATGGGGCCCTCCCCTCTTAAGCGCCGGACGGCGCGCGAATGTCGGAGCAGATTGTACGCGAGGGCGGCACGCGGCAAGGGACGATTGGAAGCGATTATCGAGAATCAGCCCAGAATTTTGCTTGAATCGCAATCGAAGTGTTCATTCGTCGACGTCTAAATCTGCATCCGTCAAGCTTTTGGCAAGGTTGCACCAAAACTGACCAATATCTAACCAAGAACTTGCCAAATCACTTGACGCGCGACGCATCAAAAATCGCCCCGTGACTTCTTGGACGATTTTTCGAGCAATATTTTCAATTGCAGACGCATACCATTAATTACTTTAAGCAGGCAAACAGCCTAAAGGCCATCAAGACAGATTGAGTAACATCTCAAAGCAATGTGCCCAACCTAGTCATTTAAGAACGTCCCCAATGACTACCTCTAAGGCGCCGCAGGTTGAGCATGCCGCATCCGGAGCAAGGCAACGCCGCAGGTAGAGGACGGACAGCGAGCGAGTCGCATTTGAGACAAGGTGACGTGAAACGAAAGGGCGCTGACCTTCTGGTCGCGCCCTTGAAGTTGAACGTCAGATTGTCCAAATGCGGCCCGCGCAGCGTCGGCTGGTTACGGCGTTTGGTAAAACGCCGTAACCTAAACAGCCTGCGCCAGCTTCTCGGCTCGCTCGGCGGCGGCGAGTGCCTCGATCACGGTGCCGAGCTGATCGCCCAGAAGGACGCCGTTGTAGGTGGAGTTGAAGCCGATGCGGTGATCGGTCACGCGGTCCTGGGGCTGGTTGTAGGTACGGATCTTCTCGGAACGGTTGCCATGGCCGATCTGGCTCTGGCGCTCGGCACCGAGCTCGGCCTGCTGCTTCTCGAGCTCCATCTCGTACAGACGGGCACGCAGCATCTGCATGCAGACCTCGCGGTTCTGGATCTGGGAGCGCTGCTCCTGCGACTGCACCACGGTGTTGGTGGGCAGGTGGGTAATGCGCACGGCGGAGTAGGTGGTGTTAACGCACTGACCGCCAGGGCCGGAGGCGCAGTAGGTGTCGATGCGCAGGTCGGACTGGTTGATCTGGACGTCGATCTCCTCGGCCTCGGGAAGCACGGCGACGGTAGCCGTGGAGGTCTGAATGCGGCCCTGGGACTCGGTCTTGGGGACGCGCTGGACGCGGTGCACGCCGGACTCGTACTTCATGACGGAGTAGACGCGGTCGCCCTCGACCTTGAACTCAATGGACTTAAAGCCACCGGCCTCGCTGGGGCTGGAGTCGAGCACGGTAGTCTTCCAGCCGCGCGACTCGCAGAAGCGCTGGTACATCTTGTACAGGTCGCCGGCGAAGATGGCCGCCTCGTCGCCACCGGCGGCGGAGCGAATCTCGACGATGGTGTTCTTGTCGTCGTTGGGGTCGCTCGGGATGAGCATGTACTTAATGTCTTCCTCGAGCTGGGGAAGCTTGGCCTCGTTTTCGGAGATGTCCATCTGGAGCATCTCCTTCTCATCGGCATCGGTGGTATCGTGCAGCATTTCCTTGGCAGCCTCGATGTCATCGAGCGCACCGATGTACTCGCGCGAGGCGGCGATGAGGTCGGACTGGTGCGCGTACTCCTTGTTGAGACGCGTGAACTCCTTGATATCGGAGGCGACGGCCGGGTCAGAGAGCTTCTTCTCGAGCTCCTCGTAGGCCTTGATGATCTTTTCGAGCTTGTCGCGCATGACGGGACTCCTTTATATGCGTGAAGGTGAAAATCGGCAGAATTAATGGGGCGCGGGGCGCCACTGCGGGGGTAAGCCCAGCTAGAACATGTCGATCTTCAGATACATGCGCATCCCTTCGCGTATGGGGTACATAATTGCGGTCTAACCCATACATGATAGCGTGCGCAGGCAAACCTGCATATAACCCGCACGGAATCCGACAAGGGGACAGTCCCTTTGTCGGATTCTAGAGCGTATGGAGCAGGGCGATGAGGAAGCGGACACCCTGGAGGTAGGCGCGGCGGGTGATGCGCTCGTTGGTGCCGTGGACGCCGCGGTCGCACTCGTCATCGTCTACCACAAAGGCCGAGAAGCGAATGCACTCGGAGCAAATGCGCTGGTAGTTGGCAGCGTCGGTCGCACCGATCACGGTCGAGGGGACGATGCTGACAGGAGCCCCGCCCGTCGCACTCGGTCCGTTTTCCTCCGCCCCCTTTGGGTCGCGGAAGTAGCAGGCGGCAATGGCGCGAACGGCCTCGAGTCCCGGTCCACCGACACGCGGAGACGGCGAAGGCTCGGAGCTGCCGGGGCCCAGCTCCACTTCGACACAACCGGCAAGGTCCGCCCCGACAACCGCCTCACGGCAGCGCGCCACAACGTCGGCCACGCTCGTACCCTCGAGCATGCGGAAGTTGATGTTGGCCCACATATCCTGCGGCATTACGTTGGCGCCGGTGCTGCCACCCTCGATCTGCGTGGGCGCGCAGGTGGTCGTCACCAGCGGATAGAGCTTTTTGCTGGCGAGGCAATCGCGGACAATGGCATCCCCGTTGGCGGCAATTTCATCGGCCGTGTAGAGCCCCAACTCGACGAGTTGAGCGGCAAGCAAGTCGGTCACGCGCGTCGGCCACTCGATATCGCAGATTGCGGTGATGGCACGGCTGAGCACCTCGAGCGATGTGCCGCCGTAGGGGTTGGACGAATGCCCGCCCTCACTCTTCGTCTTGAGTATGATATCGGCGTAACCCTTCTCCGCGAGGTCGGCATGCATAAGCCAGCCCTCGCCCGCGCCATACTCGGCAGCCGAAACAATACGGTAGTCACCCTCGTCGATCAGATATTCAAGTTCAACGCCACGCTCCCCGAGCACACGACCGATCGCCCCCGCGCCGTACTGCGTGGTTTCCTCGTCCTGGCCAAAGGCGAGCAGCAGGGTACGCTTGTGCTCCCAGCCGTGCGCGAGCGCATACTCAACCGCCTCGAGAATGCCTGCGACCTGGTCTTTCATATCGATGGCGCCGCGACCCCAAATGTAGGTGTCGTCCACATGTCCGCTAAAGGGGGCATGCGTCCAGTCAGCCTCGGTGCCGGGTACCACGGGAACCACGTCCATGTGGCCCATGAGCATAATGGGCTTGAGGGCAGGGTCGGAACCGCCAAGCGTCACCAATAGCGAATGGTCGATAAGCTCGACCTTACCCGCCGTAAATACGTGCGGCCAAGCCTGCTGCATATACGCGCGCAGGTCGTCGAACGGCTGCCAGTCCACCGCCTCGGCATCCATACTCGAGATGGTCGGAAACGACAGCACACGGCCCAGGCGCTCACATGCGCCGGCCTTTTCCAAATCGGCAAAATCATCCTCATGCGCAAAGAAGCGCCAAACCTCGGCCATGACATCCTTTCGATTGTGATGACGAGGGCCGCCCCACCGGAGCGGCCCTGCCACATAAGCGTTTGCGGTCGGTTACCTGTCCTCGAGATAGCGCGAGAGGAACTCGCGGGTACGTTGGTGCTTGGGGTTGCCGAAGAGCTCGGCCGGCGCGGCGTCCTCGAGCACTACGCCCTTGTCCATAAAGACCACGCGGTCGGACACCGTGCGGGCAAAGGCCATCTCGTGTGTGACGACCACCATGGTCATGCCGTCGGCCGCGAGCTTGCGCATGACCTCGAGCACCTCGCCCACGATCTCGGGGTCGAGTGCCGAAGTCGGCTCGTCGAACAGCATGATCTGCGGATTCATGCACAGGGCACGCGCGATGGCCACGCGCTGTTTTTGACCACCGGACAGTCGACCCACGGCGGCGTGCGCGAACTTCTCGAGCCCCACGCTCGTCAGATGCTCCATCGCAATTTTTTCAGCCTCGGCCTTGCTCATCTTTTTGAGCGTGACGGGCGCGAGCGTGCAGTTGTCGAGCACGTCCATGTTGTTGAACAGGTTAAAGCCCTGGAACACCATGCCAATGTCCTCGCGCAGCTTGTTAATGTTGCAGCGCTCGGCCGTAAGGTCCTGGCCGTGGAACCAGATATGGCCCGCGTCCGGAGTCTCGAGCAGGTTGAGGCAGCGCAGGAAGGTCGACTTGCCCGAGCCCGAGGCGCCGATAATGGTGACGACCTCGCCGGGGTTAACGGACAGGTCGATGCCTTTGAGCACCTCGAGCGAGCCGAAGCTCTTGCGCAGGCCCTCGACGCGGATGAGCGGCTCATTGGTCTGTGCGGCGGCCGCAACGCCGGTAGTAGCGGTATCTGCCATGATGATTCTCCTCGTCTTGAGCCTAGTTGGAGCTGGGCAGCGTGGCCGGAGCCTCGGCACCGAGTTTTTTGCCAAAGGCCTCGAGCAGGCGGCTCGCCACGAGCGTCAGGATCAGGTAGACCACGAGCGCCACGCAGTAGACTTCCATCTGGCGATAGTACACGCCGGCGACCGTGGTAGTGGCGTACATGAGGTCGAACACGCCGATGACCGAAAGCACCGACGAGTCCTTGATGTTGATGATGAGCTCGTTGGTGAGTGCGGGAATCGCGTTTTTAATGCCCTGGGGGAACACGACCTTGCGCATAGCCTGCCACTGCGACAGACCCAGCGAGCGTGCTGCCTCGGCCTGGCCGGGATCGATGGACTCGATGCCGCCGCGCAGGACCTCCATCATGTAGGCGGTGGAGTTGAGCGAAATAGTGACGAGGCCGGCGGTGAAGGTACTCCAAATCTGGTTGGCCTGAGCGGTCTCGAAGCCCATGCCGCGCAAAACGGTGAAGCCCGCGTAATAGATGAGCAGGCCCTGGACCATCATGGGCGTGCCGCGCACGATGGTAGAGTAGACGGTCGCAAAGCCGCGGCCAATGCTCTTAAAGAAGCGCACCAGGTCGTTGTCCACGCGATCGAAGGTCTGAATACGCAGGAACACAAAGAGCAGCGCCAGGAAGAATGCGATGACGGTGCCGAAGGTGGCAAGCGCGATGGTGATCTCGATACCGCGGATAAAGAAGTCGCCGCTCTTGTAGGTCATGTAGACCAGGCTCGACAAAAAGTCGCTAGGGTTGGAATCCGAGACAATGCTCACCTGCACCAGGTCGATAAACGACATGACGCAGCGGTCCACGAAAAAGATCGCCGCGATGGCGACCACGACGTAGCTGCCCAGGCGCGCGCCGTGGCGGAAACGCTCGGATGCGAACGGCGACGTTTCGCGATAGTCGCTCCAGTGCATAAGCTTGGTGACCAGCGCCGCCGCCGACACGACGAGCCAGGCCCAAAGAATCGCCCAAAGGCAATCCTGGAAGATACCGGTGGGGGCTAAGAAGCTCAGCGGTGTGGGATTGTGCTGACTAAATGCCAGGCCGAGCGCCGCGATGACGCTCGTGCCCAGGTACACATAACGGTGGTCGGCCTTGATAAAGGAGGCCAGACGATTGACGGTTTTCATGCTGCCTCCCTATGCCGGCTGACGATCGAGGCACGCGTCCCACATTTGGTCGCGCTCCTCTTGGCTAATGCCCTTGAGTGTCTTGTCAATGAGCTTAAGCAGCTTGTCCGAGCCCTTGCGGCAGCCGACGTTTGCCGCGACCTCCTGCTTAAAGCCCTCGCCTTCGGCAAAATGAATGGGAACGATGCCCGGGTTTTGAGCCATATAGCCCTTCTCGTTCTCGGTGTTGTAGGTCACGGCGTCGCAGGTGCCCTGCAGCAGGTTCGAGAACACCGTGGGGACGGAGTCGACCGGGTTTTTGTGCACAACGCCCGGAATCTCGTCGATGACGGTATCGAGCATGGTGTCCTTTTGGCCGAGCACCGTGGCACCGCTGAAGTCGCTGAGCTTGGTGGCGTTTTGGTAGGGCGAGCCCTCTTTTACGAACAGGCCAAAGTAGCCAATGAAGTACGGGTCGGAGAAACCGACCGACTCCTCACGCTCGGGCGTGGCGCTCATGCCGGCGATGATGAGGTCGATCTGGCCGTTGTTGAGCGAATCGATAAGGCCCGAGAAGCTCTGCTTGACGGCAACGGGCTCGCCGCCGAGGGCCTTGCAGACGATCTTGGCGATCTGCACGTCGTAGCCATCGGCGTAGGCTCCCTGCACGTTGTCGATGGGAATGGTGAACTCGCTGGCCTCGGAGACCTGCCAGTTGTACGGGGCGTAGGCCGCCTCCATACCGATACGGATCTTGTCCTTGCCGATAACGGAATCGGACAGGTCGTCGCGACCGCCGCCCGTCGTGGGCTGAACTACTTCCAGCGTGGAGGGGCGCTGGCAACCGGCAAGTGCGCCGGCGACGACAGAAGCGCTCGCAGCGAGAGCGCTACCCAAAAAGATGCGACGGCTGCATATCGGCTGGACATGCATGCCGCGCTGTTGTCGAGATTGCATCTGATGCCTTCCCTATTTCGTTTTGCTGACAATAAGACAGGATATACGCCAGCGACCAGCAGCGCAGTACAAGCTCGAAAAATTAATAGACACACGGTAGTCATTGGGAGCGTCGATGTTTTGGCAATGCCAGCGAGCGCCGCCCAGAGCAAACAAGTTGGCATGAAAAAGGCAAGGCATAGACCTTCTGGTCATGCCATGCCTTTTGAATGACAAATTGTCGCTCTGGGCGGCGCGCAGCGTCGACCGGCCCGCCGTTCGTCAGAACGGCGGAACCTCTAGAGCAAGGTGACGCTAAAGCTACGTTTGTCGGTAGCGCCGGGAGCCAAGGTGATGGTGTTGACCTTGTGCTCAAAGACGTCGTCCTCGGTGTCCATGGTGGTGTGACCGGTCCAGGGCTCGAGCGCCACAAACGGGGCGTCGTTGGCGGCAGACCACACGCCAATGTACTTAAAGCCCTCAAAGTCGATCTTGACGCCGTGGCCCGACTTGCGGCCGCGCAGCGTGAGCGTGGAGCCCGGGGTATCGGTGAACATGATGGCGTCGTTATCGAAGCTGCGGTGCGTGATGGGCAGCACGTCCGAGTTATCGGGAGCCTTGTAACTGCCCTCGAACGTCATAAGACCGTCGGGCGTGATGATGGGAGCCTCATTAGTCCAAGCCTCGGTAAACGCCAGCTCGTAATCCTCGAATGCCTCGTCCTCGGCACCGGGAGCCGGTACGTTAAACGCGGGGTGGCCGCCCACCGAGAACGGCAGGTCCACGTCGCCGGTATTGGTGACGGCAAAGGTCTGGGTAAGTGTGGCGTCACCAGTCAGGGCATAGGTCATGTTGAGCTTAAAGTGGAACGGGAACGCCTTGAGCGACTCGGGCGTGTCGGTGATCTCGTACGTTACCGAGGAGCCGTCCTCCGAAACCTCGACCAGCTTGTGTTCGACGATGCGCGCGAGTCCGTGGCGCGGCATCTCGCAGGTGCCGGCCGCAGACGTCGCCGTGTTGTTGCGCAGCGAGCCCACAATGGGGAACAGGATGGGCGCATGCTTGCCCCAAAAGGCGGGGTCGCCCTGCCACAGATACTCGTTGCCGTTGAGGGCAAGGCTCGTGAGCTGGGCACCCATGGAATCGATGGCCGCGGTGAGGCCGCCGCGCTTGATGGTAGTGACAGTAGACATGCTACTTCCTCCAAAAGTAAACAATAGTGTCGAGGGCTATTGTCCCACTCTTGGCGGCGGGACGGGACGGCAGGCGATTATTGAGTAGCCATAGCGGAATGAGCGGCGAGTGCCTACTGGGTATCCACGTAAAGGTCGAACCTGCCCTGCGGTGTGGTGTCGACCGTGTCGGGCGCCTGTGAGTTAAAGCTCACGGGGACCATGCGCTTTGAGGCACGGAAGCGCGTGCCGTCGGTGGCGACGGGCGGTTCATCGACGGTGAGCTCGTAGTCGCCGGGCTTGAGCTCGATGCCGTCACCAGCGGAATTGACGTATTGATACTCGTCAATCGTCTGCCCTTTGAGCGTGCGCCCCACGATATGGATGAGCATTTGGCTGTCGCCGCGCGCGGTGTCCCACGTCGCGCCGTCCTTGACCTCGACCGACACATGTACCGAGCGCGTGCGGCTGAGCGATTGCTCGACAGACATCTCGACCTTGGCGGCGTCTTTTCGCTGTTGTTCGACATGGCTCCAGACGTTTCCAATTACCGAGCATGCGATAACGCCGGCCATAAAGGCGATAAGGATGGGGCCAAGCGGCGAGCGACGTCCTGCATCTTCCTCGCGAGACAGATTGGGGCGACGTGTGGGTGCGGGCGCCTGAGCGCCCTGCGAGGGCACGTCGAGAATACTGAAGGATGCCGTGCTGTCGGGGTCGATAGTGTGACGCGGCTGCGGGGTCTTTGCCGGCGAGATCGACATGTCGGCTGGCTCGCCGAGCGTGGCCGTAGCGTCGGCCTTGGCCTCGTCTGCCTCGGCCTGGGCCCAGGCTTGTTCGAAGGTCAGAGGCTCGACGGGGTCGAGGGCGGCGTCCGAGTCGGCGGCGACGTCGTTGCCGGTCTCGTCCTCGTCGCTCGACACGTCACGCGGCGTGGGTTCGTCCCACTCCTCGTCCGGAGCCTCACCCTCGCTATACCACCATTCAAAGTTATCGATATCCATACGGGGCGCCCCTTAGGCCTCGCAAATAAACACTTGCTAGCCTTATACCCTCAGATGACGCGGAAGCTCACCCGCGCCAAACACGAAAACCGTCACAACATTCGACGCTTTTCTTCGATTTCGAGATTTTCATCGAATGTTGTGACGGTTTGGGCGACTGGCCGGCAGCGCAATGTGACAAAGGGACTGCCCCTTTGTCACATTCTGCTAGAGTTGCAGGGATTGAATCCCGCTTATTCATGCGACATTGGAGTGACAACCTTGACCGCCGCAACCACGCCTAAAAGAAAGTCAACCGCCGCCGCGCTCTCCCCCGCGCGCACCAAGCTCTGCCTGGCGCTGCTCGTGCTGTTGGGATTCTCGCTCGGCTGCTCCGAGTTCGTGGTCATCGGCATCGAAAGCGACTTGGCAACGGAACTCGGCGTATCACTTGCCACTGCGGGCCAGCTCATCAGCGTGTTCGCGCTCGTCTACGCCATCGCTACGCCGACGCTTGCGCTCAGCACGGGCCGTTTTCGCCGCTACCAGCTGCTCGTGTGCTATAGCATCGTCTTTGTGCTTGGCAATTTGTTTATGGCACTGGCGCCCAACTTCCAGGTGCTCTTTATCTCGCGCATTGTCCTGGGCTCTGTCTCGGGTGCGCTGCTCGCCGTGGGCGTGACGTACATCCCTGAGCTTCTGTCCCCACAGCAAACTTCGCTTGCCATCTCGGTAGTATATGGTGCGTTTTCCGTGGCGATGGTCTTTGTGACCTCGATCGGTAAGTTTGTGGCCGACACGCTCGACTGGCACGTTGCCATGTACGGCGCGCTGACCTTTGCCGTTTTGATCTGCGGAGCGCTCGTGGCGTTTATGCCGCGCGCTGGGCAAACCGACGAGCCCGCCACCTTTCGCGAGCAGGCGAGTCTGCTGCGCGAGCCGAGTATCATCACCGGCATGCTTATCTTTTTGTTTGGCGTGGGCTCGGTCTATGTGTTCTACGGCTACGTGACGCCTTATCTTGAGCAGGTGCTGGGCATGGGCACGGTCGAAGCCAGTACCACGCTTATGGCCTACGGCGTGTTCTGCCTGATCTCGAACATCCTGGGCGGATGGATCGATGCGCGCTTTGGCATGAAGGCGCTGCTTGTGACGTTTGTGCTGCAGGCGGTGGCATTGTTTGGGCTGTTTGCCGTAGGCGCTGCCATGCCGCTCGCACTTGTCTTTGTCTTTAGCCTGGCGATGCTCATGTACCTGTTCTCGGTGTCGTGCATCACGCACTTTATGGACGTGGCTCGCAGCCGCCATCCCAAATCGATGGTGCTCGCGAGCTCGGTAGAACCCATGGCGTTTAATGTCGGCATTTCGTTTGGCACCGCAGTGGGCGGCGCCGTGGTAAGCAGCATTGGTATTGCGTACGTGGGCGCAGTGGGCGCCGCGTTCTCGCTTGTGGCCTGGGCGCTCACGCTGGTGACGATTAAGTTGGCTCGCTGGGAGCGCAAGCGGGCGAGGGTGCAGGCGTAGATGCGATACTCGAGCTCGATGATGGCGATCGAAAGGAAACCACATATGCAACGTGTACTGTTTATCTGTTATGGAAATATCTGCCGCTCGACGATGGCTGAGTCCGTGTTTACCGAGCTCGTGCGGCGCGCCGGGCGCGCGGGCGAGTTTGTCATTGACTCCGCTGCGACCTCAACTGAGGAGATCGGCAACCCGCCGCATCATGGCACGGTCGCCAAGCTGCGCGAAGTCGGGATTCCCGTCGTTGCGCACCGTGCCCGCCAGGTGCGTCGCGCGGAGTATGGCGACTGGGATCACATTGTCTATATGGATGCTGAGAACGCGCGGGGCCTGCGTCGCATCTTTGGCGACGCAGGCCCCGACGGAAAGATTACGCGCTTGCTCGATTGGACCGAGTGTCCCGGCGACGTGGCCGACCCCTGGTACACCGGCAATTTCGATGCCACCTACCGCGATGTGCTCGCCGGTTGCACCGCTATGCTCGAGCAGCTGTAGGTTCGTGGGCGCACGAACCGCGCCCACGGCATAAATCGAGCGTAGATTTTCTCCCACTTTGAGCGTTCAAGTGCGCTCTATACGGGAGAAAATCCACACTCATGAATGTGACAAAGGGACTGGCCCTAGACCGGCTTGACCTCCAGCTTAATCCCCTTGGCACAGGAGTCGCCCAAAACATCCGAAAGGGCCCAGGTCGCATATAGCGGCAAATAGAGAACCGCTCCGTTGCGCTCAACGTTGCCTCTCGAGAAAACAATCCCGAGCCTTACGCCATATTCAGCCGTATCAAGCACATGACCGAGCGCAGCGTGCGCGTGGTAATAGGAGCCCGATTTAACCTCGATCGGAACAGCCGTCCCATCCGGTCCATCGACCACAAAGTCCACTTCACCGCGCTTTTTTGTCTGATAGTAGTAAAGCTGGCGATTTTGGGCAGCCAGCTGCTGGGCCACCACGTTTTCGTAAATGCCGCCCAGATTGGGCTCCTTGCTATCAAGATACGCCGCTTGGGCGACTCCAACGGGGTAGCGCGCCATCAACATGCCCGTATCCGATTGATATAGCTTGAACTGCGATGGCCGCGCCGTCTTGAGCAGGGGCGATTTTGGCTCGGTTACGATATCGGCTTTGAGAGCAACGCCGGCATCGACAAGCCATACAAAATCTCGCTGATACTTCTCGTAGTAAGCCTTGGGGTCAATGGAATTGAGCACGAAGCGCTTGTTTTCGCCCTCGAGCATAATAGGGAGCTGATCGTAGATGCTCTGCACCTGCAGGGCTCGCCCGTTTGCATACTTGGAGATATCCCGCCGGTACTGTTCGTTGAGCTCTGACTGTAGCCGACGAACAGAGGCAAGGTCGCCCTGCGTGTCAAGGAAACGCTGCACAACCTCCGGCATTCCGCCGACAACGGTATAGGTCCTGAAGTTTGCCATCATCGCGTCATGAATGTAATCAGGAATGGGCCTCTCGCTGATACACGCGTCACGTATCGTTTGACGAGCCCCCTCGCTCACCCCGATTGCCCAGCAAAACTCCTCAAAATCGAGCGGGAACATCCTAAGCTCGTGGACATACCCCACGGGATAGGACCTGACGCCCTTGAGCTGGGTCCCGAGCATTGACCCCGAAAACGCCCAACGGCACCTCCCGTCCTCAACAAGGAACTTTGCCATCGTCATGATGTCGGGGGCCTCTTGGACCTCATCGATAAACACGAGCGTTTTGCCTGGTGCAATCGACTTTCCCGAAAGAAGCGTCACCCTGCTGATGAAATCATCGGCATCCCGCGCCTCGAGAAGAGCATCTTTTGCCTGGCGATTTTCCATGAGGTTAAGCTCGATGTAGGTTGCATGGTTGGCTTTGCCAAATGCGCGAATCGAATAGCTTTTGCCAATCTGGCGAGAACCCGTAATGAATAAGGCCTTTTGCTCGGCAGACTTCAGCCAACGCTCCAGCTCTGCCGCTATTTTCCTGCGCAGCATAGGCTCTCCCCTCAGCGTCATCGAATGAAATGCAAAGTTTTATACGCTTGATTATCGATGAAACGCAGAATTTATAGAACTTAAAATCAAATGAAATGCAGAGATTTGAGATTATAAGCAAAAGAAGGGGCGCCACCGGCGAATGTGGCAAAGGGGCTGTCCCTTTGCCACATTGCGCTCGACTACTCGTCGACGATCTCGGCAAGCCAGACGTTGAGGGTGTCGACCTCGGGGCAACAGAACTTTGCCGTACCGGGTTCGTTGCCGGGCACGGTTCCGCCATAGCGCAGGATATCGATATAGGGAAAGCCTACATGGCAGGCCATAGCGCACATCTTGCCGCGATCGCGGTCGAAGTCAAAGACGTCTCCAGGCTTGTGACCATGATGGCAGCGGCACGTCCCCAGCTGGTCCACGCAGCTAACGCGAATACGCGAACGCTTGCCGCGCGGGGCACCCAGCGGCTTGTTCTCTCCGGCGTCACTCATGGTCAATCACATCCAGGCAGGCCTCGATGGGAAGGCCGGCGGACTTATCCTCCTGGTCGGCATTGCGCTCGATAAGCTCGGCCACCACGCGCATGGCATCGGCCGTTGCGCGCTGCAGGCTCCAACCGGCCATAACGCGGCCGACGAGCACCGCCGAGAACGTGTCGCCCGTGCCCGGGAAGTAAACCGGGATCAGGTCGAAGGGAATCGTGAAGTACTCCCCCGCCACGTGGTCGTAACCGATAACGGCGTTCGCGCCGTCGACCACAGCGCTCGTAATGACCACCGACTTGGCGCCCAGCGCGCGCATGGCGTCCACAAGGACGCGGGCCTCGTCGGGCGTGATTTGCTCGGCAATAGGCGTATCGGTGAGCAGACAGGCCTCGGTGTAGTTAGGCACCGCGTAGTCGGCGCACTCGAGCAGGTGCCTCATGAGACCGATCGTGGACTCGGGCACGCCGGCGTAGAGCTTGCCGTTGTCGCCCATGATGGGGTCGACGAACACCTTGGTGCCCTTTTGCGCACGGCGGTGGCAAAAGTCCGAGATGATACGCGTCTCTTCCTCGGTCACGATAAAACCAGTCGAGATGGCGTCGAACTCAAAGCCGAGCTCTTCCCAGATGGCAAGACTCTGACGCACGTACTCCGTGGTGTCGTGGATGTAGAACTTGGGGTAGTTGAGCGTATCGGACACCAGCGCCGTCGGCAGATTGTGGATGCGGTAGCCCATATGCGACAGCACCGGCAGCATGGCGGAAAGCGCGACCTTGCCGTAGCCGCACATATCGTTGATCAGCAACAGCTGAGTGTTCTTCATGAGGGTCTCCCTTGGGTTGGGCGCGGCGCGACGGCGCCATAGTGCGACTAAGTGTAGCGCAGGAGACGTTGTGAGCGGAGGCGAGCGGCGCGACGGGCAAATTGTTGCGGAAAGGTTTCGGAAATGGGGGCCGTTTGCTCCATCGCGGCCTAGTGGATAGTCATTGGGGACGTTCTTAAATGACTAGCCAAACAAGAACGTCCCCAACGACTACCGAAGCGGACCGTGACGGAATCACAGGTTGAGGACGGACAGCGAAAACGCTCCTAAGTGAGCAAGGTGGCGTGAAAGAGGAGGGCATAGGCCTTGTGACCATACCCGACGATTGAACGCCAGATTGCCACTTAGGAGCGTTTGCAGCGTCGGCCGGTTACGGCGTTTGGTAAAACGCCGTAACTATAAGGTCATGCCGCCGAAGTTGAAAGGCAGATTGCCGCTCTGGCGGGTTTGCAGCGTCGAGCCGTTACGCGGTTTGGTAAAACCGCGCAACAACTACTTTGGTACCTTGACATTGATTTCTTATGCTCCTAGATTAGTTAGGCACAAAACAATTCCACTACCTAACTAAAGAAAGGAGCGAAGCTTAGATATGTGTGTTGAACCACTCGTCCTTCCACATGAGCCCGGCGGTGACCCGTCGCAACCGGTAGACATACCCGAAGCGGTCAGCGCCGAAGACAAACTCGCCAAGCGCATCCTGAGCGGTCTGGGCTTTTGCGGCCATTACATGCACTTTCATGGCGGAGGCGTATCCGGCAAGGCGCCCATCATCTGCCTGCTGGCCAAGCAGCCCGGCAGCGAGATGTCGCAGCAGGAACTCGGCATGCACTTTGACCTCAAGCCGGGGTCGCTTTCCGAGATCCTGTCCAAGCTCGAGGTCAACGGCCTCATTGAGCGCAGCCGTAACCCCAAGGATCGACGGCAACTCACCATTCGCCTGACCGAAACCGGCCGGGAAAACGCCCGCATCGACCAGGCCGCCCGCATTCGCTTTAGAGAGCAGGCCTTTAGCGCCCTCACCCACGACGAGCGTGAGCAGCTCGCCGAAATGCTCGAGAAAATCCGCAAAACTTGGGAGGAACTGGATGATTAAAACCCTCATGGGCAGCATCCGCGACTATATGAAAGTCACCGTTGCCACGCCGTTGCTCGTACTTGGCGAGGTGCTCTGCGAGATGCTGATTCCATTTATCACCGCCAACCTGATCGACGCCATCAAAGACGGCGCCACCGTAGCCGAGATGCTTCCCACCGCAGGCTTTTTGGTGCTCATCGCGCTGACGTCGCTTGCTTTCGGTGCCGCTGCCGGCGTCACCTGCAGCAATGCGAGTTGCGGCTTCGCCAAGAACCTGCGTCACGACCTGTTCTACAAGATCCAGACGTTCAGCTTTGCCAACATCGATGAGTTCTCGAGCTCCTCGCTCGTCACGCGCCTGACCACCGACATCAACAACGTGCAGCAGGCCTTTATGATGATCATCCGCATCGCCGTGCGCGCGCCGCTGGTATTGATCTTCGCCTTTACCATGGCATTTATCATGGGCGGCAGCGTTGCCATGGTCTACCTGGTCATCATTCCGCTGCTGGGCTTTGGACTGTTCTTTATCATCTTTAAGGTGCGCCCCATCTTCTCGCGCGTGTTCCACAAGTACGATGCCCTTAACGAGTCCGTCGAGGAAAACGTCACCGGCATGCGCGTGGTTAAGAGCTACGTGCGCGAAGACTTTGAGAAGGAGAAGTTCGCGACCGCCGCGCGCGACGTCCAGATGGACTTCACCCGCGCCGAGAAGCTGCTCGCCTTTAACAACCCCATGATGAACATCTGCGTCAACGGCGCGTTTGTCGTCATCATCTACCTGGGCTCCAAGCTCATCATCACGAGCCAGGGAACGCTGTTCGACGTGGGCCAGCTCTCCTCGATCTTTACCTATGGCTTCCAGATTCTGATGAGTCTGATGCAGTTGTCGATGATCTTTGTCATGGTGACCATGGCCGACGAATCGGCACACCGCATTACCGAGGTGTTGGCCGCCGAGCCCACGATCGCCGATCCCGCCGAGCCCGTGCTCGAGGTTGCCGACGGCTCCATCGACTTTGACCACGTGAGCTTTAAGTACTCCGCGCATGCGAAGCGCCAGGCGCTCGACGATATCGACCTGCACATTAAGAGCGGCGAGACCATCGGCATCATCGGCGGCACCGGCTCGGCCAAGTCCACGCTTGTAAACCTCATCGCCCGCCTGTACGACGCCACCGAAGGCACCGTGCGCGTGGGCGGCGTGGATGTGCGCGACTACGACTTGGACGCCCTGCGCCACCAAGTGGCCATGGTATTGCAGAAAAACGTGCTGTTTAGCGGCACGATTGCCGAGAACCTGCGTTGGGGCGACCCGAACGCCACCGACGAAGAGGTCCGCGAGGCGGCACATCTGGCCTGCGCCGACGAGTTTGTCGACGGCTTCCCCAAGGGCTATGACACCTGGATCGAGCAGGGCGGCTCCAATGTCTCGGGCGGTCAGAAGCAGCGCCTGTGCATTGCGCGTGCCCTGCTGCGTCGCCCCAAGATCTTGATCCTGGACGACTCCACCAGCGCCGTCGACACCAAGACCGACGCCAAGATCCGCGCAGGGCTGGCAAGCTATCTGCCCAACACGACCAAGCTCATCATCGCCCAGCGCATTAGCTCCGTGCAGGATGCAGACCGCATCATCGTCATGGAGGGCGGCCGCATCGCGCAGATCGGCAACCACGATGAGCTGCTCAAGACGAGCGAGATCTACCGCGAGACCTTTACCTCGCAGAACAAGATGTCTGCCGAGGGCGAAGAGGCCGTCGAAGCCGACACCGAGGCATCCGCAACACAAGCTCAGAGCCAGGAAGGAGGCGAGGCACATGAGTAAGGCAACGACCGCCGAGCGCGCGCTCAACCGCAAGGGTGGCACCATGTCGCGCCTCATCAAGACGCTCTTTGGCTTCTACCCCGTGCTTTTGCCCCTCGTCGTCGTCGGCGTGGTGCTCTGCGCCATCATCAACTCCATCGGCGCGACCTTCCTTCAGAGCGCCCTGCAGATTATTAGCGAATCGTGGCAGTCGGGCGATTGGGAAGCTGCACAGCCCAAGATCGCACAGCTCGTGACCACCCTCGCCTGCATCTACGGCGTCGGCATCCTGTCCTCGCTGTTCTGGAACCGCGCCATGGCCATCGTCACGCAGGGCTCGCTCGAGAAGCTGCGCGAGAAGATGTTCAACCGCATGCAGGACCTGCCGATTCGCTACTTCGACACGCACCAGCGCGGCGACATCATGAGCCACTACACCAACGACATCGACACGCTGCGCCAGATGATCAGCCAGTCGCTGCCCAACCTGCTCATGACGACCATCGTCATCGTCACGGTGTTCTTTATCATGCTGTACTACAGCGTTTGGATGTGCCTGGTCATTGTGGCAGGCGTCGCCTTTATGACCTTTATGACCAAGCTGCTCGGCTCCAACTCCGCGCGCTTCTTTATTGCGCAGCAGACCGAGCTCGGCGTTGTCGAGGGCCATATCGAGGAAGTCATGAACGGTCAGAAGGTCGTCAAGGCATTCTGCCACGAGTCTGCCGCCGAGGCCGATTTTGACGAGCGCAACGAAAAGCTCTTCGAGGTCTCGCAGAAGGCCAACATGTACGCCAACATCCTCATGCCCATCCTTATGAATCTGGGCAACCTGCTCTACGTGCTGGTGGCCCTTGCCGGCGGCATTTTCCTGGCGCTGGGCGTGCCCAACCTGAGCATCTCGGGCATGGCACTGTCCATCGCCGTCGTGGTGCCGTTCCTCAACATGACCAAGCAGTTCTGCGGACAGATCGGTCAGATCTCGCAGCAGATCAACGCCGTGGTCATGGGCCTCGCCGGCGCCGACCGCATCTTTGAACTCATCGACGAGAAGCCCGAAGCCGACGAAGGCTACGTGACGCTCGTCAACGCGCAGGTCAACCCCGACACCTGGCAGCTCGAGGAGGCCGACCACCACACCGGCATGTGGGCGTGGAAACATCCGCACCGCGCCACCGGCGAGATCGAGTACGTGCCGCTGCGCGGCGACCTGGTCATGGACAACGTCGACTTTGGCTACACGCCCGACCACGAGGTGCTGCACGGCGTGTCCGTGTTTGCCAAGCCGGGCCAGAAGGTCGCGTTTGTCGGCGCCACCGGTGCCGGCAAGACGACCATCACCAACCTCATCAACCGCTTCTATGACATTGCCGACGGCAAGATCCGCTACGACGGCATCAACGTCAACAAGATCCGCAAGGCCGATCTGCGCCGCTCGCTAGGCGTGGTGCTGCAGGACGTGAACCTGTTCACCGGCACCGTGATGGATAACATCCGCTACGGCAACCTGGACGCCACCGACGAGGAGTGCATCGCGGCGGCCAAGCTCGCGGGCGCCGACGACTTTATCACCCGCCTGCCCGACGGCTACGACACGATGCTCACCGGCAACGGCGCACAGCTGTCGCAGGGCCAGCGCCAGCTGATTTCGATCGCACGCGCCGCTGTCGCCGATCCGCCGGCCATGATTCTGGACGAGGCCACATCGAGCATCGACACCCGCACCGAGGCTATCGTGCAAGCGGGCATGGATAAGCTCATGGAAGGCCGCACGACGTTTGTCATCGCGCACCGCCTGTCCACCGTGCGCAACTCCGACGCGATCATCTGCCTGGACCACGGCCGCATCATCGAGCGCGGCAACCACGACGAGCTGATCGCCAAGCGCGGATATTACTACCAGCTGTACACGGGTGCATTTGAGCTCGAGTAGGACCGGTTACTGACGGGGGGCGCCCCGGGGGCGCCCTCCTGCGCGCGATCAGCCCGTCATTTAGAACGGAATAAAAGTTTGCGAGGCCCTGGCCGTTTGGCCAGGGCCTCATTTTGTAAGGATGATTTTTCTGGAACGGGGATTTAATAACCATTCGGCACAAACTGATTAAAAAAATCCCCGTCCCAGAAAAATCATCCTCGAAGTAGCTAAAAGAGCCCTGTCTCAAATGAGCTACTTGAGAAGTTGGGCCATGGCGTTGACGAATTTTTGGACTTGGAGGGTGGGCTCGAGCGGGTAGTGCAGAAAGACCGGCACCTCGCGACCGCACAGGAACGGCACGCCCACAAAGGCTGGGTGCACCCCCGACCACGCTCCGCAGGTGAGCACCGCGTCGCCCTTTTCCTCCGCCTCGTTAAAGAGCGCAAAGTCAAAGCTGTCCACATCGATCACGTCAACGCCGCCGTCTGCCAAAAGATCGATGCGCAGGCTGTCCATAGCGTCGTTGCCGTGGCGGAGCACGCGCAGACGCATACCCTCCAAGTCGGCGACCGTAATGCGATTCTTGCGCGCCAGCGGGCTCGTGCGCGGCAGGTCGATATAAAACGGCACGTTGACAATGCGGAGCTTTTGGCAGGCGTCACCCCAGCGCGGGGTCGAAAAACTCGACTGCACCACATCGACCTCGCGGCCCAAGCTGCGCATGACGGATTCGCGTTCGTCGTAGAGGTCGCTCACCGGCACGATCTCGAAGCGCAACGATGGCTCCAGCTCGTGTACGCCCGTCCACATCGACAGCGTCTGGCGCCCCGGACACATCATCGACACGCCCAGACGCACGGCCCCGCCATCGCCTGCCGCGCGTCGGGCACGGCGTAGCGCGTCCTCGGACTGCCGCATGATCGAACGTGCATCGTCCACCAGCAGGGCACCTGCCGGCGTCACCTTAACACCAGAATGCGAGCGCTCGAACAACGTGATGCCAAACTCGGCCTCAAATCCCGACACCTGCTTGACGAGCGCCGGGGTCGACACGCGCAATTTTGCCGCCGCACGCGAGAAGCTTCCCAGCTCCGCGGCGGCCGATATGGCCTCAAGTCGTCGATCGTACACGTCAATCTCCCGTTTTCGCGTCTGTGGCCACATGGTGCCACAGGGGGTTGTTTTCGCAGGTCACGCACTCAATTGAGAAAAACTGCATCGCACGGTGTAAACCTACGGTTAACGCCATTCTAACAAATATGCAATTCACCTGCGCAAATGCAAAGCATACGATAACCAGCGAAAACCACGTGGGTCAGTTAATGGGAGCGACCCACCGGGAGGCACAAGAAGGGAAGTTCCTATGAGCAACTGGCTTAAGCTCGAGGGCGATGTCTGCGCCGTGACTGGCGCGCTCGGCGGTATGGGCGTCGAGATTTGCCGCGAGTTCGCCCGCAACGGCGCCAACGTCGTCCTGCTCGATCTGGACGAGGAAAAGGTCAAGGCCGCTGCCGCCGACCTCGCCGCCGAGTTTGGCATCCACGCCGAGGGCTACAAGATGAACGCTACCGACGAGGCCGAGGTTCAGGCCGCCGTCGACGCCACGATCCGCGACTTCGGCCGCATCGACGTTCTCGTCAACACCGCCGGCATCCTGCGCTTCGCCGCCATGGAAGACCTGCCGCTGAGCGACTGGGAGCAGGTGCTCAACGTCAACCTCACCGGTTACTTCATCACCTCGCAGCGCTTTGGTCGCGAGATGATCAAGGCCGGCCAGGGCCGCCTGGTGCACATCTCGACCGTTGCCAGCCACTCCCCCGAGACGTTCTCGGGCGTGTACAGCTCCACCAAGGCGGGCGTCAACATGATGTCCAAGATGCTGGCTGCCGAGTGGGGCCCCTACGGCGTCCGCTCCAACTGCGTCGAGCCCTGCTTCGTTAAGACCCCCATGTCGGCAAGCTTTTACGCCGACCCCGAGGTCGAAAAGAGCCGCAGCCGTCTGATCGCCACGCGCCGCATCGGCGAGGTCAGCGATATCGCCAACGCCGTCATGTTCCTGGCGTCCAAGCGCTCGGACTTTACCACCGGCGACGCCATCAAAGTCGACGGCGGCTTCTCCAACATGATGGGCGACCTCACCGCCAAGCCCGGAGGCCGTCGCGCTTATGCCGACAACTACCTCAAGAACAAGGGTGTCGAGCTTTGGTCCGATGAGTCCGGCGTCGCCAAGCCGACTGACCAGTAAACCAACCCGACAGGGAGGACCCGCGGACACGCCTGTTCCTCCTCCGTATCGATTAGAAAGAGTCCAATGGCTTCCACCAACTCCAACAAGGGTCGCGCCGTCGTGCTTTCCGCCGCGTGCGTCACCATGTTCTTCATCAGCTCCATCGCGCTGTATTCCGTCGTGAGCAAGAACCTGCTCGCCGTCTACCCCGAGTGGTCGAGCGCCCTTACCTGGGCCTTCCCGGTCTTTCAGACCATCATGGCCGTGACGGGTATCTTCGCCGGCCGCATCTCCGATAAGATCGGCCCGCGCAACGTCGTGATCGCCGCCGCCGTGTGCTACGGCCTGGGCTGGTTCATGTCCGGCACCGTCACCGAGCCGTGGCAGTTCTACCTGTGGTTCTCGCTCGTCGCCGCTGTCGGCAACGGCCTGGGCTACAACCCGGCGCTCACCACCGGCCAAAAGTGGTTCATCGACAAGAAGGGTCTCGCCTCCGGCATCACCCTGGCCGCTTCGACCGCCGGTCCCGCCGTGCTGTCCCCGGTACTCGCCTCGCTGCTCATCCCGAGCCTGGGCATCTTTGGCGCCCTCAAGGCACTCGGCGTCATCTTCTTTGTGACGATCGCCGCCTCCGCCCTGTTCCTGAAGGCCCCCGAGGCCGGTTGGCTGCCCGAGGGCTTCGAGGCCCCCAAGGGTGGCGCACATGCCGGCACCTTCGGTGACCTCACCCCGGGCGAGATGGTCAAGACCCCGCGCTTCTGGGTCCTCATCGTCACCTTCGCCTTTGCCGCCACCGCGGGCACCCTGCTCGTAGGCAAGGTTGCCTCCATCGCCGCCGTCCAGCTCTTCGCCGACCCCACGAGCGCCGCGGCCGTCGCCCTCGGCGGTGTGGTCGTCTCCGTCAACACCTGCGCCAACCTGGTTGGCCGTCTGTCCTTTGGCCAGATCATCGACAAGCTCGGCGCCTATAAGTCGCTGCTCATCAGCCTTGTCGTGACCATCATCGCGCTCGTCATCATGTCGATGAGCTTTACGCAGAGCATGTTCTTTGTGGCGCTCGCCCTGCTCGGCTTTAGCTTTGGCGCTCTGCTCGTCATCTACCCGCCGCTCACCGGTGGCGCCTTTGGCACCAGCAACATCGGCGTCAACTACGGCATCATGTTTTTGGGCTACGCCGCTTCCACCTGGATCAGCCAGCCCATCACCGCCGTGCTGTATCACGCCGAGGCCGGCAGCGCCGCCTACCAGCAGTCCTTCTACGGCGCCATTGTGATCGCCGCCATCGCCGTCGTGCTCACCGTCTACATGATGGTCTCCGACAGCAAGAAGAAGTCCGCCTAGTTTTACCGATGCGACGAAGGGACAGCCCCTTTGTCGCATCCCACCGGTCACCAGTATTAAGGAGTCGAAATGTCTGAGCTCAACCCCGTCCGCATTGCCGTTATCGGCGCCGGCGCCATGGGCCGCAACCACATCCGCTTTGTCACCGAGGAGCCCGAGGCCGAGCTCATCGCCATCGCCGACGCCTTTGAGGGCGCCCGCGCCACGGCCGAGGCCGCCGGCGTGCCGTTCTTTACCGATCCCGCCCAGATGATGGACGAGGTCAAGCCCGAGGCCGTCATCATCGCCACGCCCAACGACCTGCACCTGGGCGTCGCCCGCGAGGCTGTCAAGCGCAACATCGTGCCGCTGGTCGAAAAGCCGATCTCCAACGACCTCGAGGACGCCCAGGCCTTCGCCGCCGAGGCCGAGACCGCCGGCGTGCCCGTGCTCGTGGGTCAGCACCGTCGCCACAACCCCTTCGTCAACAAGGCCAAGGAGATCATCGAGTCCGGCGAGCTGGGCAAGCTCACCGTGTCGAGCTTCCACTACATGATCTATAAGAATGACGAGTACTTCGACGTCGAGTGGCGCCGTAAGAAGGGTGCCGGCCCGATCCTAGTCAACCTGGTTCACGACGTCGACCTGCTCCGCTACCTGCTGGGCGAGCCCGTTGCCGTCCAGGGTATGCAGTCCAGCGCCGCCCGCGGTTTTGAGACCGAGGACTCCGCTGTGGTCAACGTCCGTTTTGCCGATGGCGCGCTCGCGAGCATGACCATCTCCGACGCCACCGCCAGCCCCTGGAACTGGGAGGCAACCGCTCGCGAGGATCCGCAGTACCGCCCCTTCGACGCCGACGCCTACTTTATCGGCGGCACTAAGGGCGCCCTGTCGCTGCCCCGCCTGCACCAGTTCTCCTACGACGGCGCCTCCAACTGGCACAAGCCGCTGCAGATGGAGATCCCGGCTGTGGACCCGGCGCTGCCGCACAAGATGCAGCTCAAACACTTTGTGAACTGTCTCTTATACACATCTGACGCTG
>USEK01000008.1 GCA_900553705.1 uncultured Collinsella sp. | reverse complement strand
GATGTGTATAAGAGACAGCTGTATCACGCACCCCGACACCGACTGGCGCGCGTGCATCGCGCATGCCGAAAAGATCGGCCTGGGCACGAGCGAGTATGAGCTCATCGAGGTCAAGTAGCGCCTAGCTATTGGACAAAATAAGCGCCTTTGTAGCGTAAGTTGAGCAAAAGCCGCCCACGAGCACAACGCTTGCGGGCGGCTTTTCAGAAGTGCGGTGAAAAATCAAATACCGCCGACCACAAACCGTTTTTTGGCAACAAAACCCCAGACGTTGCTTTTTGCCTAAAAATTCTTGTCGAGGAAGTTGTCGACCGTGTCCCAGTAGAGTTCGGGGTCGACCTGCGCACTCTTGGCGTGGGTGGCGCCATGGATGGTGAGCTTTTGTTTGACTTTGCTGGCGCACGCGTCGTAGTTTTGGTCGAGCATGCTGTACGGTACAAAGGTGTCCTGGTCGCCGTGGATAAACAGCATGGGAACCGTCGCGTGTTTGAGTTGCTCCACACTGCTCGCCTTATGAAAGTCGTAGCCCGCACGCACGTTGCACACCAAGTTTGCTACATCGAGCAAGGGAAAGCTGGGCAGGCCGAACACGTCCTTGAGCTGCAGGGAAAACTCGTCCCAAACACTCGTATAACCGCAGTCCTCGATAATGCATTTCACGTTTGCGGGCAGAGATTCCCCCGCGACGTTCATGGCGGTTGCCGCGCCCATCGACTCGCCAAAGACCAGGATGCGCGCCTCGGGGTCAGCCTGAACGATCCGCCCAATCCATGCGACGATGTCGAGGCGCTCGGGCCATCCCATGCCGATATAGTCGCCGCCGGAGCGCTCGTGGGCGCGGGCGGCGGGTGCGAGTACGTTCATGCCGCGGTCGTGGAAGCGTTTGGCGTATCGGGCCATACCGATGGGCTCGTTGGTATATCCATGCAGGCAGACGGCGTAGTCGTGTGTGCTCTCCGACGCAGCAAAATACCAGGCGGCAAGCTCGGTCCCGTCGTCCGCGGTGAGGCTCCTGCTCTCGCGGTTCTCTTTAAACCATGCCCGCGCCTCGGTATCCTCGGCATCTGGCTGCTCACCTTCTTTGTCGTTCTTGCTATCCTGCATCATCTTCATGGTGTATGGCGCGCGGGGATTCAGCGCGAAGTCAAACAGAAAGTTGCCGGCAAATCCGAGCAGCGCAACGACAACCACCAGTGCAACGATGCCGGCTATCTTGAGCTTTCGATGGGAACGTGCGTTTTGAGCCATGCGGTATTCTCCTATAAGATGTTAATACATCAACATTTAATGCAAGCGCATTATGGACGTTCGCCGTTGATGCGTCAACAGGCAAAGAATGGGTAAACAAGGAGTCACGTATGGTGCAAATTTCGCACGTACCTAGACGCTTTGATATAGTGTTGAGAACTCTTTACGTTGGAGGATGTAACCGGCATGTCCGATTCGAGCGACAGTTCTAAGCCGCGACCCAAGACCGCGGCCGTTCCACACTACACGGTGGGCGAGGAGATCATGAACTCCGTCACCCATGGTGTCGGCTGCCTGCTGGGTATCGCGGGCCTGGTGCTCCTGATCGTATTCGCTGCCCTGCGCGGCGGAGGCCCGGCCCACATGGCCGCGGCAATTGTCTATGGCGTCAGCATTATCCTCGAATACCTAGCCTCCACGCTCTACCACGCGATTCAGCCCGCGCGCGCCAAGCGCGTGTTTCGCATCATCGACCACAGCTGCATCTACCTGCTCATAGCCGGCAGCTATACGCCGTTTTGCCTCATCACGCTCGCAAACGACGGCGGCGCTGTGCTGTTCTTTGCCGTATGGGTCATCGCCATTATCGGCATCGCTCTCGAGTGCTTTATGCGCGAGCGTCAACCGCACTGGGTAAGCGGCCTGGTCTACCTGCTGATGGGCTGGCTCGTTGTCTTTAAGCTGCCCGAGCTCGTGTCTCTGCTCAACCCCGTGGCACTTGCCCTGCTCGCCGTTGGCGGCGTGTGCTACACCGCGGGCGTGCCGTTCTATATCGCCAAAAACGTGCGCTATCTGCACAGCGTGTTTCACCTGTGGGTGCTCGCCGGCAGCATCTTCCAGTTCATGGCGGTGATCCTCTTCGTAATCTAGCGATCGCGCCTGCGCCCGCGGGCCCGTCCGGGCGCCCGCCGGGTGCAACTGCCCTATCCGCCATCAACGTTTTGACCTGACGTCCCGAATCTTGGAGGTTCGAGAAACTCCCGATGGACATAACCATCTCCCTTATCACCACCCTCGTTTTGACCCTCATCAACGGCTACTTCTCTATGTCCGAGATGGCGCTCACCACGGCCAAGCGCGCCGTGCTGGAGCACGAGGCCGAGGAAGGCGACAAGCGCGCCGAGCATGCCATTAAGCTGGCTGCCGACTCCGACCAGCTGCTCGCCACCATCCAGGTCGCCATCACGCTCGTGGGCTTCGCCTCGTCCGCCGTTGCCTCGACGAGCCTGTCCGACCCGCTCGCCACGTGGCTCATGAGCTTTGGCATCGCGCCGCTTTCCGCCATCGCGCGCGGCCTGGCGCCGGTCATCATCACCGTCGCGGTCGCCTTCGTGTCCATCGTGATTGGCGAGCTTGTGCCCAAGCGCATTGGCCTGGCCAATGCAGAAGGCGTGTCCAAGCAGGTCGTGGGGCCGCTTTCCGTGTTCCAAAAGATCGCCCGTCCGCTCGTGTGGCTGACCGGCGCCTGCTCCGATGGCCTGGCTCGCATCCTGCGCATCAAGAGCGCCGACGACCGCCAGAACGTCTCGGAGGAAGAGATCAAGTACATGGTCTCGGAGCAGGACGACCTGCTCGACGAGGAAAAGCGCATGATCCATGAGATCTTCGACCTGGGCGACACCGTTGCCCGCGAGGTCATGGTGCCGCGCGTGGACACCACCATGTGCGAGGACGACGAGACGGTCGCCGACGTGCTGTCCACCATGCGCCAGACCGGCTTCAGCCGCATCCCCGTCTATCACGAGGATCCCGACAACGTCGCCGGCATCGCGCACATCAAGGACCTGATTCAGCCCGCGCTCGACGGCAAGGGCGACCAGCCCATCGCCGGCTTTTTGCGCGACGCCGCCTTTGTGCCCGACACCAAGGACATCCTGCCGCTGCTGTCCGAGATGCAGACCTCGCACGACCAGATCGTGGTGGTCGTGGACGAGTACGGCGGTACGGCCGGCATCATCACCATCGAGGATATCGTCGAGGAGATCGTGGGCGAGATTGAGGACGAGTTCGACCCCGACAACAAGTATCTCACGCGCCTTTCGCGCCGCGAGTGGCTCGTTGATGGGCGTTTTTCGTGCGATGACGCGATTGAGCTTGGTTGGCCGCTCGAGGAAAGCGATGATTATGAGACCATCGCCGGCTGGATCTTGGAGCTTTGTGACTCGGTGCCCGACATCGGAGAGGTGTTTGAGGTCGCGGGGTACAAGTTTAAAGTGCAGTCGATGCGTGGCCAGCGCATCTCGCTCATTCGCGTGATCGCTCCGGCCGAAACCGATAAGAAGGATTCCGAGTCCTCGGCAGATAAGCCGGCGGCGTCGGACGCGGGTTCTGCGGACCCGCACGATGGCGACGAGTAGGGCGAGGAAGAGTAGGGGAGAGTTATGGCAGGCCTGTTCAACATCCTTAAGGTCACCGTCAGCGAGGACAAGATCTGCGCGCATGTGCTGGTGAACCCCGGCATGCCGCTCATGACCTCGGAGGACATCGAGGCTACGGCGCGCGTGTACTACCTGGTGCCCGCGATTGCCAAGCATCTGTGTCTGGGCGATTCCGGTCGCGAATTCCAGGACTGCATGGGCCAGACCGAGCTTTGCCATCTGCTGGAGCACGTGACGGTCGAGCTCATGAACGAGACCGGGCTTGCCGGCAGCATTTCGTGCGGCCGCACCCGCGTAAGCGAGCACGATGAGCGCGTCTTTGAGGTCGAGCTTTCGTGTCCCGACGACGCGCTGGCCATCGGCGCGCTGTCTTCGGCGACCTTTATGATGGATTGGGCCTACCTGCATGCCGACCAGCCCGCTCCCGATGTGGACGGTACGGTCGCGGGCCTGCGCAACCTGGTGCTGGGCATGCGTGCCGAGGCCGAGGGCAAGGACCCGCACGAGGCCGTCGCCGCCGCGAACGCCGAAGACGAGGCCGGGGACACGACCGAGGGCGAGGCGCCTGCCGAGGCTGCCGTCGAGCCTGCCGAGCCCGTCGACGAGGTGCCTGCCGAGGCGGCTTCCGAGCCCGAGTCCGCGGAGCCCCAGGGCGTCCCGAGCTTTGACGACGAACCGCAGGAGGCAATCGATACCGAGGGCGCGACTGCCGAAAGCCACGAGGCCCCCGCTGCCGTCTACGGTGGCGCGGCGACGGCTCCGGTTGCCCCCGCGCATGAGGGAACGCTGCCGCTCGTTGACGGCGCCGGCGAGGACCCGAGCGCCACGGTGGCCATGCCGGCCGTGCCGCAGGAGTAGGCTCACCCGCTTATCACCATCATGTACCTGCGCCTTTACCGTACGCAGATGAGCAAGACGGCAAGCGCTGTGCTGCGGGTATAATGGACAGCATTCAAACGGTGGGCGCCGAGGTGCCCGCAGGAGAGGAATGAACATGGGTAAGACTTTCAACTTTATCTCGGGTGCGCTCTTCGGCGCCGCCGCCGGCGCCATCATCGGCGTTGTCCTGGCTCCGCGCTCGGGCGCCGAGACCCGCGCCATGGCTGCCGATATCGCCAACGACGCCTGGGATAACATGCGCGACACCTACGAGCACGGTGCCGAGGAGGCCCGCGCCGCGGTCAACGATTTTGGCCCGATGGTCGACGCCAAGACCGATGACCTGCGTGCCAAGGTTGACCTTGCCCGCGAGCGCATGGACCAGCTGCGTGAGCAGCTCAACGACGCCATCTCGGGCGGTAACGTGACGCCCGCCGCCGATGTCGTGGTCGAAAACGCCGTCGAGGCCGACGCCGAGGCCGCGGAGCCTTCGACCGAGGCATAATGCGCGCCGGGGATTTTGTCGGCGCCAAGATCTATCGCAAGCCTACCGAGGATAAGCGCACCAAAAAGGACGGCACGCCGCGCAGCCCTAAAAAGCTCGGCAAGATTCACTTTCCGGTCTTTACCCCGGGCGGTACGCGCGTGGTGGGCTTTATGGTTCGCCAGTCCGATATCGCGGGCATGATCGAGCGCCCCGACCGCTTTGTGGCGCTCGATGCCATTGGCGTCTACGAGGGCGCCATCGCAGTTGACGACGTCAAGGGCACCTACGATGCCGCTGCGGCCAAGCGCCTCGACATCAACCTGGACGATTGCATTATCTGGGTTGGCATGGACGTGCGCACGGAGTCGGGCGATGTCGTGGGCTATTGCTCGGATGTGGAGTTCAAGCCGCGTTCGGGTATCGTGCAGACATTCTATGTGACCACTGGCACTGCCTCGAGTGTGCTGGTGGGCGACACGCAGATGCCGCCGACGATGCTGCGCGGCTATGCGGACGGCGCGATGATCGTTTCGGACGAAGTCAAGTCGCTCGGGTATTCGGGCGGTGCCGCTGCAAAGGCTGCCGAGGCAAGCGTCGTGGTGGGCGATAAGGTCAAGAAGGGCGCCAAGGTGCTCGATGACAAGGGCTCGGTCGCCGTGGACAAGGGCAGTCGCGCGCTGGGCAAGCAGCTCGGCAAGACGCGCGGTATGTTCAAGGCCTTTAAGGACGAATATCAAAAGGCGAGCGGGAGCTCGTCAAAAGCTAGCAAATAGCGACGTACCAATTGATGGGAGGCAAGCCGGAGACCTGTTGCTCCGGCTTGCTGCGTTTATGGGGGAGGGCACATGCGCCAAAACGGATCTAACTTAAACGGGCGCTCGGGTGCGCGTCCGACGGCGCGCCGCGATCTGGGGCAGCTGCCCAGCGGTCAGCGCAAGCGTCACCGTAAGCCCGGCGCGATGTATCTCAACCATAGCCGCGGCTTTAGCGACCGCAGCGCTCGCATCGGCAACGGCCGCACGCCCCGCCGTCCGTCTCGCCTGCCCTATGCGCTCATCGCCGTGGGTTGCGCGCTCGTGCTGTTCATCGCTGCCGTCGTGGGCTACGTCAACCGCAGCGTGGATGTCGTCCTCAACGGCCAGGAGACTGCGGTGCGCGTCGGCTCTACGCTGCAAAATCTCATCGACGACCAGGAGCTGACCGATACCTACGACGCCGGGGACTTGCTGGCCGTTGACGACAGCGTGCTTACTCGCCATGGCGGCGAAAAGCTGTCGGTAAAAGTGGACGGCAAGCGCATAAAACAGGGCAAGTGGAAAAGCCGCGAGCTTACGGGCGGCGAGAAGGTGACGGTCAAAGACGGCCGCGACACGTATGAGAAGCATGAGGTCCAGGCGACGGTTATCGAGCCCAAGCTTAAGGTCGAGGGCACGGGTGCCATCGAGTATGTCAAGACGTGGGGTATCCGGGGTCGCTCTGAGGTGTGGGTCGGCGAGCAATCGGGCAAGACGCAGGACCGCGGCGAGGTCGTGCCCGCCACCGATTGCGTGGTCGAGTGCGCGAGCGTGGCGCCCAAGGGCAACGAAAAGTACATTGCGCTGACATTTGACGAGGGTCCGAGCGGCGCCACCAAACAGATCTTGCAGGTGCTCAAGGAAAAGGGCGTCACCGCGACGTTCTTCCTTTCGGGCGATGCGGCCGAGGCCTCGCCTGCCACGGCCAAGGCGATTGTCGACGCCGGGTGCGAGATCGGATCCAACAGCTACAGCGACGATTCGCTCAAGGGTCAGGACCGTGAGGCGGTGCGCGAACAGATCACGAAAGGCACCGATGCGATTAAGTCGGCGACCGGCGTGAAGACGATGCTGCTGCGTGCTCCCTACGCTGCCTTTGACGAGCAAAACTGGATTGATGCGATGGACCTGGTCTCCGCCGTGGTCTCGTGGAATATCGACTCGGGCGACTGGCTGCTAAACGGTGCCGACGAACAGGTCTCGACGGTGCTCGATTCGGTGACGCCGGGCAATATCGTGCTGCTCACCGATAGAGACGAATGCGCCGAGCAGACACTCGAGGCGCTGCCGCAGATTATCGACGGCCTCATTGCCGACGGCTACAAGATCGTGACGCTCAGCGACCTGGTCAAGACGGACACGTCGCTGAGCAAAAAGCTCACCTCGCTGACGAAGGTCACCATGCCCAAGGACGCCGTGTTCCCCCAACTTGCCGAGGACGACGACACCACAGAGTAGTCATTGGGTAGTCATTTAGGAACGTCCCCAATGACTATGTCACGGATGCGTCAGCGTTTGGTATGCCTGCAATGTGCAGCGCATAAATTCGATGCCGCAGGGCGATGCTGATGCTATAGTTACTGCGGTTAATGAGGGTCAAGAGAAAGGTTACAGGTGAAATCCAAACCTCGACCATACAGTCGATGACCCCATGCAGGTGCTTTTTGCGCATGCACGGGGTGTAAGCGTCGAGCGGCGTGCCGCCCGCGCATGCGTATACATATCTAAAAGTCCACGGACGGCGTGCCGGCATGGCCGCAGTTCGAAGGGATAATGATGGGGAGCACCATTGAATTATCTGAGTGAGATGCTCAAATTGCCGGTCTTGGACGTCGATGGAGAAAAGCTCGGCGTGGTGAACGATTTTGGTATTGCTACCGGCGAAGTTTTTCCGCACGTGACGTCGCTCGCGTTCCGCGGTCCCGGCAAGACGCCGTTTATGATCAGCTGGCGCAAATGGGTCGACCGTATCGACGAGACGGGTGTACACCTTAAGACGTCGGCCACCGAAATCCGTTTTTCGTACCTGCAGCCGACCGAACTCTTGCTTGCCCGCGACGTGCTCAACAAGCAGATTGTCGACACGCAGGGCATGAAAGTCGTGCGCGTAAACGACATCAAGTTTTCCATGTCGGGCGAAAATCAGCTGCGCCTGCTGGGCGCCGAAGTGGGCGCCCGCGGTCTGCTACGCGCGATCAGCCCCGCACTCGAGCATATCGTCGAAGGCTTTATGAAGCACCTGGGCAAGCCGCTCAGTGAGGACATCATCGCTTGGTCCTACATGGACCTGCTCGATCGCTCGACCAAGAACATTCAACTCTCGGTGTCGCATAAGACGCTCGGCGAGCTGCACCCTGCCGACATCGCCGACATTATCGAGCAGCTCGACCCGCGCCTGCGTGCGCAGGTGTTTGCACAGCTCGATACTGCCCAGGCCGCCGAGGCCATCTCGGAGTTCGATGACGACGAGCTTATGACCGAGATGCTCGAGGGCCTGTCCGACACGGACGCATCGTCGATGCTGGCCATGATGGACCCGGACGACGCCGCCGACCTGATCGACGAGCTCGATTACGAGAAGGCCGAGAAGCTCCTGCGCCTGATGGGCGTCAAGGAGGAGAAGGCGATTCGTAACCTGCTGGGCTATGAGGACAACACCGCCGGCCGCATCATGACCTCGGAGTTTGTCTCGCTGCCCGCCACGGCGACGGTCGGCGATGCCATCGAGGCGATTCGCAAACTCGATGAGGACTTCGAGAGTGTCTATTACGTCTATACCGAGGATCCGAGCGGCATGCTCACCGGCGTGCTCTCGCTGCGCACGTTGATCGTGGCCGACCGCGATGCCACGCTGGGCCAGCTCGCCTATCGCGACCTGGTCTACGTGTCGCCCGACGAGGACCAGGAAGACGTGACGGACGAGATGACCAAGTACGACCTGGTTGCCATCCCTGTCTGCGACGAGAACCGTCATATCCTGGGCATCGTGACCTTCGACGACGCCATGGACGTTATCGCCGAGGAGCATCAGGAGGACCTGCAGATCGCCGGTGTCGGCTCGGGCGATAGCGCGTCGGACGACTCGACGAACGTGCTCAGCTGGTTTGTGCATCGCCAGTACTGGGTTGTCGTGTGGGGCATTGCCTCGTGCATCATGGCAACGGTGCTGGGGACGGCGCTCGGCTCCGCGCATCTGGTGGTGTTCCCCATGTGCGCC
Organism: uncultured Collinsella sp.; assembly: GCA_900553705.1. Taxonomy (GTDB): domain Bacteria; phylum Actinomycetota; class Coriobacteriia; order Coriobacteriales; family Coriobacteriaceae; genus Collinsella. Next base: position 14,417 of record USEK01000008.1, on the reverse strand, counting down.
ATGCCGCTCGTGCTGCTTGCTGCCTCGCGCATGGTGTCGTTCGTCAAGAACTACTTCTTGGAGTATGACGGTCACGACGACGAGCCCAAGCCGTATCTGGGGTTCTTCTTCCAGAGCACGGGCATGGGCCTGATTCTGTCACTCGTGACCTACCTGTGCGCCCAGCTGGTGCGCACCGCTGCGTTCCCCGATGCGCCCATGTTTGAGGAGCAACTCTTTACCGGGTGCTTTAATATCGCTGCCATCATTTGCCTGGTTGGCAACATGAGCGCCGTGATTTACCTGATGGTGCTGTTCTGGCGCGACGAGCATGACCTCAACACGTCGGGCACCGCCATGAACGTTATTGCCGTCATGATCTCGTGCGTAGCGTACTGCGCCGCTGCGGTGCTGCTCACCATGTCGGTCATGGGTTAGGTGGTCGCGTGCAAAATACCAAGCAAAAGTCGGGCACCAAGCAAAAGTTGACCATCGCGGCCATCTTTGGCGCTATGGGTCCCGGTCTGCTGGCGGCGCTTTCGGGCAATGACGCCGGCGGCATTGCAACGTATTCCAGCGCGGGCGCCAGCTATGGCTACAAGATGCTCTGGATGCTTCCCGTCATGACTGTGCTGCTTATCGTGACGCAGGAGACCGCGGCGCGCTGCGGATGCGTCACGGGTAAGGGCCTGGCCTCGCTCATCCGTGAGCGCTTTGGCGTGCGCAGGAGCGTGCTGGCCATGGCGGCGCTGTTGATTGCCAACACGGCGGTGACCATCTCGGAGTTCGCGGGTATCGCGAGTGGCCTTGCTCTGTTTGGCGTTCCGGCGAGCATCTCGGTGCCGCTCGTGGCGCTGCTGGTGTGGATGCTTACCATGTCGGGCAGTTTTCAGCGCATCGAGAAGATTTTGCTGCTGGTAAGCTGCGTGTTCGTGACCTACATCGTCGCCGCGTTTATGGCCGGCCCCAACTGGGGCGAGGTCGCGGTCGACTTGGTCGTCCCCAATATTCAGAACGATCCCAGCTACGTGTCGCTCGTGGTCGCAACAATCGGTACCACCATCGCACCGTGGATGATCTTCTTGGCGCAGAACAACGTGGTCGATAAGAACGCGGGCGAGGACGATATCGTGCTGCAGCGCATCGATACCGTGAGCGGCTCGCTTGCCGCCGATGTCATTGCCGGCTTTATTATCATCACGACCGGTACGGTGTTGTTCCCGGCGGGTATTCAGATAAGCGATGCTGCCGATGCTGCCCGCGCGCTGGAGCCTATTGCGGGTCAGTGGTCCACGGTACTGTTTGCCTCGGGCCTGGTCGCGGCGAGCTTCTTGGCCGCCTGCGTGCTGCCGGGCGTTACGTCGAGCGCTATCTGCGAGGCATTTGGCTGGGAGCGCGGTGCTGACCGCAGCTGGGACGAGGCCCCGGTCTATCGCGGCGTCATTACGGCCATCATCGGTATCTCTGCCGTGCTGGTGCTTATGCCCGGCGTCGATCTGTTCCAGATTATGATGACCTCGCAGGTCATCAATGGCGTGCTACTGCCCGTGGTTCTGGTGTTCCAGGTGGTTATCGCCGCTGACCGTCACATTATGGGCACTAACCGCAACGGCCGCGTGTGGAACGTGCTCACTTGGGCGACTATCGGTGTGATTACGGTGCTCACGGTCGTCATGTTTGTTCTGCAGGCGATGGGTTACAGCGCTTAGCGCCTCTTTTGGACTCCAAACAGGCCGCCGCCATGGGCTGCGACCTGTTTTTTTGCCTGCTGTAGGGTGTTAGCTATATGGCAGTGGGCAAAAAATGCCAAATATGAGTACTGTTGCTAAGTGAATAGCATTTACATCCAAGAAGATAATGAACATAAACTATAGTATGTTCATTAAAATTGGTTCCAATACGCCTTAAACCAGTCAGGTTGGCTGCTTTAGGGGTTGTAGGAGACGCTCAGACGTCATTTTGGGTGGTTTTGCCTGTTACTAAAATGGTAACACTACTCATATTTGCCTTTTTTGTCCACAGACCTTTGAGGTTGCGGCGAAAAGGGCTTGTTTTGATTGTTTGGGGCAGGCGCGAGGCGCGGAAACGATGTCTGGAACGGCGGAGCGGCTTGGAATTCATCCGTAGAGGTCTTCATTGGCTGCGCCAGGAGTGTCCCTAACTGCCGGAGGGGGTGTCTGCCGTAGCAGACACCCCCTCCGGATGTGGGAAGTTTACGCTGCAGGTTACTTGTCGGTGCCCAGCTTGTGTGGCTTGAGAGCGAGCGCATTGACGAGTGCGTCGGTGGCAGACTTGACGGCTGCCGGCTGCGGATCGTTGACGTGATCCTCGGGGTGTACGGGCAGGTCCTTCTTGACGGCATCGTGGATCAAGTTGAGGTACTCAGTCACGCCAGTGGTCGATAGGTGCGTGCCATCGCCATCGAACAGGTCGTTGCGGTTGGCACTGTATCCGTACCAATCGATAACGCGCACGTTCTTGTAGCGCGTAGCGGCGTTGGCGATGGCCTGGTTGGTAGAGCCAACCCACGGCTGCGGGCTGCGCGTGTTCACAAACACCACAATACGCTTATCTCCTGCATCGGCCATGATGGCGTCGATCTGGTCGTCGGTTACCAAGCCGTTGGTGCCCAGCGCAAAGACCACGATCTTGCCGGCAAGGTTCTGCTGGAGATAGCCCTCAAATGTCGCGCGGCCCGCATCAAACTGGCGGCCCTTTTCGGCATCGATATGGCTGTGTGGGAACACGCCATCAAAGGAATCAACGGCACGCAGCGACACGGAGTCACCGATCATCAACAGGTCGTAGGAGCCATCGGGGAAGCCGTCGTTGTCCTTGTCGGTGTCGTCGGCCGCCTGCTGGTCGGTGGGCGCGGTGTTTTTGGCTTCCTTGTTCAGAACTTCGGCGCCCTCACCGCTCAGCGCAGACGTCTCGGGCACAAAGATCAGGCCGCCCAGTGCAACGACCAACACGACAGCGCAGGTTGCGCAGGCAGGGACGTGCGCGCGTGCCCAGTTAGCGGGCTTTGTGGTGCCATCGCGGAACTCGGCGACGGTGCGGCCGAAGGCGCCCTTCCTAAACGGCGTTTCGATAAAGCGATAGGAGCACTCGGCTACGGCGACCACCAGCAGCACCTGCAAAATGTACTGCCACCAGGGCGTATCGTTGATGTTGGCGACCGGGTTCATGAGCAACAGCAGCGGATAGTGCCACAGGTAGATGCTGTACGAGCGCTTGCCAATCCACACGAGCGGCTCGGCGGACAGCGCGCGGGCAACCATTCCCTGGGGCTGCACGCAGGCCGCGATGACCATGAGCGTGAGGATCGAGCACAGCAGTGTGCCTCCGCGATACTGGAAGGCGGTGTAGCCGTTGGTGAGCGCGACCATGGCGGCAAGGCCAACCAGACCCACGACGCCCAACACATCGATGGATGCGGGCGAGGACCAAAAGCGCACGAGGGCGCTCGGCTGTGCCGGGGCGGTCTCGGCTGCTTCGTCGGCCTTCTCGCCAGGCTTGCCCTCGGCGTTCTTGCCGTGCTTGGCGGCGCCAGCTAGGCGATTGAGCCCCAAACGACGAGCGAGACGCACCGGCGCCAGGTCGCGATCGGGGATAAAGGCCATCCAGGCACCCAGCAGCAGCGAGAACACGCGGGTGTCGGTGCCGTAGTACACGCGGCTGGGGTCGGCGGCAGGGTTGTAAAGCACCATCATGGCTAGGGCAGATACCGCGGCAAGGCCCAGAACCACGCGGCGCGTGTTGGGCTTGCTCACATGCATGGATACCATGGCAAACAGCAGTGGCGGCCAAATCAGGTAGAACTGTTCCTCGATGGCAAGCGACCAAAAGTGCGTGAGCGGCGAGGGGTCGCCCAGAGCATTGAAGTACGAGACGTTTTGGGCAATCTGCCACCAGTTGTTGAAGAACAACAGCGACGGCAGGATGTCGGGGCGCATCTTGGTGAGCATCACGTGGTTGAAGACGGTGCACAGCGCACAGGTCACCACCACGACGGTCACCACGGCGGGGACCAGGCGACGGATGCGGCGGATCCAGAAGCTCTTGAGGTCGATGCGGCCGGTCTTAGCGACTTCGTTGAGCAGCAAGCGCGTGATCAGATAGCCCGAAAGCACAAAGAAGATCGTGACGCCGAGCAGGCCGCCCTGAGCCCACGTGAGGTTAAGGTGATAGAGCACCACCGCGACGACGGCGAGCGTACGCAGGCCGTCGAGTGCAGGGATGTAGCGGGACTTGGGGCGAGCGGGCGTCTGCCCCGCGGCGGGAGTGTTGGCGCGGCCCGCGTTGTTGGCAGAAGCGCGATGGGGGCTCGCGGTGCGTCGCGGTTCGTCGGCACGGCGTTCGCCCTTCACGCGTTCGTGCGGCGCCGGCTCGTTGCCCGTGCGGCGTCGACCGCGCGAGCCCGATTGCGAGAGTTGTTCCATAAAACATCATCCAATGACGAGAATAATCATCACGCCTTCATTGTAGCTGCCTGCTCCTGTGAATGCTTGCTGCTGGCGCAAGCTCAAGCGCGCGTCCACATCAAAGTGAACTAAAGTTATAGGGGGTGCGAGAGTGCACGATCGACGGCCGACGGTGGGCATAAGGCCCGCAGATGAGGAGGTTTCCATGGCAGATCGCGGCATCGTTGCGGTGTTCGGCAGCATGAACATGGACCTTTCGGTGGCGTGCGAGCGCATACCGCGTGCGGGCGAGACCGTCGGCGGCAGCGGGTTTATCACCAACGCCGGAGGCAAGGGCGCCAATCAGGCCGTAGCTGCCGCGCGTATGGGCGCGTGCACGCACATGATCGGCGCGGTCGGTCGCGACGCGTTCGGCGCGTCGCTCGTGGCGGGGCTCCAAGACGCCGGCGTGGACTGTGACTTTGTAGTGCATCGCGATGACGTGGAGACGGGAACGGCGACCATCATTCGCTGCGAGAGCGACAACCGCATCATACTGTCACCGGGCGCCAACCATGCGCTTGCGGGCGCGGACGTTGCCTGCGCGTTGAGGCGTCTGGTGGCCCATGAGCTCGACGGCGACGCCAGCGAGATTGCCCCGGCTGCCGGAAGCGTCTTTATCGCCCAGGGCGAATGTGACCTTGCGGCGACGGCCGAGGCGCTTGTTTGCGCTCACGAGCTGGGGTTCTATACGGTCTTTAATCCAGCGCCCGCCTGCGAGCTGCCTGCGGAGGTCTGGCCTGCGGTCGACCTGGTCTGTCCCAACGAGACCGAGTGCCAGGTGCTGACGGGCATTCTGCCCACGGATGATGTGAGTTGCGTCGCCGCGCTCAATGCGCTGCTCGACAAGGGCGCCGGCGCCGCGGTCATCACGCTGGGCGGTGCCGGCTCGGTTACGCTCGGCGATGGCGGTGAGCTGCTGCGCATGCCGGCACTTTCGAGTGCGGTAGTCGATACCACGGCCGCCGGCGATACGTTTATCGGCGCGTTGGTGGCGGCTCGCCTAGAGGGCTTGCCGCTCTTTGAGTGCATGGCCGCGGGCGCTCGCGCCTCGGCAGTGACGGTGTCGCGCCTGGGCGCTCAGCAATCGATTCCCACGCGCGCCGAAGTTGAACATTGGTTTGGTTAAACGATAAAGACGGAGAAGCGGAGTAGAACAATGGCAATCAAGAAGCTGATCCTTGATCTGGATATGGGTGTGGACGATGCGATGGCGCTGGCCTATGCCATCGCGAGCCCCGAGGTGGAGCTCGTGGGCATCACCACGTGCTTTGGCAACGTGCGCGTCGAGCAATCGGCGCACAACTGCCTGGCGGTGCTCGATCTGCTGGGTCGCCCCGAGGTTCCGGTGTACCTGGGTGCCGACCGTCCTCTGCAGGCGACTGAGCCCTATACGCCGCCGGCGTCCACCGCGCTCATTCACGGCAAGAACGGCATCGGCGGCGCGAGCGTGCCCGCGTCGCCCTACGAGCCGGTGGGGGCGACCTCGGCCGACGGCAACGCTGCGGTCGATTATCTGATCGATGCCGCGCGCACCTATGGTCCCGATCTGGTCTACGTAGCGACTGGCCCGCTCTCCAACCTGGCGCTCGCCCTGGAGCGCGATGCGGCGGCGATGATGTCCATCGGCCGCGTGGTTGTGATGGGCGGCGCCCTTACCGTGCCCGGTAACGTGAGCGCGGGCGCCGAGGCCAATATGGCGAGCGACCCCGAGGCAGCCGACGCGGTGCTGCGCTCGGGCCGCAAGCTCACTATGGTGGGTCTGGATGTGACGCATCGCGTGGTGCTCACGCGTCGCGACATTGCCGGTTGGACGGGCTCGGGCACCATGGCCGGTTGCGCGTTTGCGAGCATGGTCGAGCACTACATCGGTTCGTACGAGATGAACGCACCCTATCTGGGCGGCTGCGCGCTGCACGACCCGTTGGCCGTCGCCGTGGCGATTGATCCCACGCTCGTGGGCGCGCTCGGCTGCAACCTGCGTGTTGATCTGCTGGGCGAGTACCGCGGTCGCACCATCTGCGATGAGCGCCGCCTGTCCGATCCGGACAAGAGCGCACTCGTGGCGCTGACCGTCGACGCCCCGCGCTTCCTGTCCGAGTTCAAGGCGCGCATGGCCCGCGTCCTGGGCTAAGTTGTCTTTTTGGGACGGGCTTTTTTGACTGGTATGATTGGTGCGACCATTCGAACCAGCTAAAAAAGCCCCGTCCCAATTTGACTATCGAGAGGATCTGCCATGGAGCGCATCGCGAGCTTTTCCGTTGACCATCTGCTGCTTGAGCCCGGCGTGTACGTGAGCCGCATCGACCGCGATCCGGCGACCGCCGCCGCCGTCACCACCTTTGACCTACGCCTGACCACGCCCAATAAGGAGCCGGTCATGAACACGGCCGAGTGCCACACCATCGAACACCTGGGCGCGACGTTCCTCCGCAACCATGCCGAGTGGTCGAGCCGCATTGTCTACTTTGGCCCCATGGGCTGCCGCACGGGCTTTTACCTCGTCGTGTTTGGCGAGGTGACGAGCGAGGAGATTCTGCCGCTCGTGCGCGAGCTGTTCGAGTTTGTTGCTGGCTTTGAGGGCGATGTCCCCGGTGCCGCTCCCGAGGAGTGCGGTAACTACCTGGACCAGAACCTTCCTATGGCTAACTGGCTCGCACGCCGTTACCTCAACCGCGACCTGGCCGATATCGACGAGAAGCACCTGCACTATCAGCAGGCGTAAGAGCTTTATCGCCCAAAACGAGCGCATTGGGCGCCTTCGCTTATGCGGGGGCGCCTTTTTGTTGATTGGTCGGGACGAGCGTTCAAAATCGCTCATGTTTGTTCTAGAATGTTCGTATAGTCACATTTACGAACAGGAGTGAACATGCATATCTACTCTGTCAACGATCCCGAGTTCAAATCCTATGGCAACGTTTGGGATGACGTTCCGTCTGAGCTCACGTCGCCCGTGCTCGAGGCGCTCTCTGCCACGCCCATCCCCGAGGGCAGCAAGTACGTTGCAAGTGCGCCGGAGCTCGAGGGCGTCAAGGATGCCGATAAACTGGGCTTTCTCATGTTTGGTGGCCGTCCCTTCCAGCTCGGCTGGTGCAACGGCCACAACACGCGTCTCAACTGCCTGGAGTACCACCGCGCGAGTGAGTTCAACCTGGGCGCGCGCGACTTTATCCTGCTCGTGGCGCATCGCTGGGAGATCGAGGACGGCAAGCTCGATACCGCGTGCGTCAAGGCGTTCTGCGTGCCGGCGGGCAAGGTTGTCGAGGTCTTCAACACCACGCTCCACTACACGCCGTGCATGGTCGACGACGGTGGCTTCCAGGTGATGGTGGCGCTTCCCGCCGGCACCAACGGCCCGCGCCCCGAGGCCGCAACCGACATGCCTACCGCCGGTGACAGCTACTGCTACTGGAAGGCCGACAAGTGGGTTCTCTGCCATGCTGACAGCCCCAAGGCTGCCGAGGGCGGCTACGTAGGCCTCATCGGCAAAAACCTCGATATCGCCTGCGACTAGAATCTTCTGTCTCGATCTGTAACATCTAGCGGGCTAAATCGTCTCTACCTGTTACAGATTTAGACAAACTGCAGGGGACAGACCGAACAATCTCGATCTGTAACACCAGGCTCGGTTTCGACGGCCTACCTGTTACAGATCGAGCCAAACCGGGCCCAAGCCGCCACAAAGGTGCCTGTCCCCATTGTGGTGGTGTAGGGCGGCGGTATCAAAAAGTGTCAGGCGGGGGCGGCTGCCGAGCACCCGCGCGCGAAAAGAAGTATCGGCCTGCGCCGTTGCCGTTGAGCGACGCGTTGTTTGCAGGGATACTGAGCCTATGACAACAGCGTGCGAAAGGATCGATGTATGGCTTTCTGTAAAGACTTCCTGTGGGGCGGCGCGACGGCTGCCAACCAGTGCGAGGGCGCCTATAACGTGGACGGCCGCGGCCTTGCCAACGTGGACGTGGCTCCGCACGGCCCCGAGCGCTATGCGGTGGTCTCCGGCCAGCGTAAAATGCTCGACTTCGAGGACGGCTATTACTATCCCGCGCAGACCGGCATCGATTTCTATCACCACTACAAAGAGGACATTGCTCTCTTTGCCGAGATGGGCTTTAAGACCTTCCGTATGAGCCTGGCTTGGACCCGCATCTTCCCCAACGGCGACGAGACCGAGCCCAATGAGGCTGGCCTGGCCTTCTACGAGGATGTATTCCGCGAGTGTCAAAAGCACGGCATCGAGCCGCTCGTGACCATCGCGCACTTCGACTGTCCGATTCACCTCATCAAGGAGTACGGCGGCTGGCGCAACCGTAAGCTCATCGACTTCTACAAGAACCTCGCGACCACAATCTTTACCCGCTACAAGGGTCTGGTGAAGTACTGGCTTACCTTTAACGAGATCAATATGATCTTGCACCTGCCGTTTATGGGTGCCGGTCTGGTCTTTGAGGAGGGCGAGAACAAGGAGGCTGTCGAGTACCTGGCCGCCCACAACGAGCTCGTTGCCAGCGCTTGGGCAACCAAGATTGCCCACGAGATCGACCCCGAGGTCAAGATTGGCTGCATGCTCGCCGCAGGTAGCTACTACCCCTACAGCTGTCGTCCGGGCGATGTGCGCCAGGCGCAGCTCGACAATCAGGACAATTACTTCTTCGTCGACGTTCAGAGCCGTGGCTACTACCCGGCCTATGCCGTCAAGAAGCTCGAGCGTCTGGGTATCGATGTGGGCATGACGGACGAGGACCGCGAGATCCTGGCCGCCAACACCGTCGACTTCATCAGCTTTAGCTATTACAGCACCCGTTGCTCCGCCGGTGCCGATAACCCCGATGTCGAGCGCACCCAGGGCAACGCCTTCGCCGGCGCCAAGAACCCCTACCTGCAGGAGAGCCAGTGGGGCTGGGCCATCGATCCACTGGGCTTCCGCATTACGCTCAACGACCTGTACGACCGTTATCAGAAGCCGCTGTTTGTGGTTGAGAACGGCCTGGGCGCCAAGGATGTTGTCGAGGAGGATGGTTCCATCAACGACGACTACCGTATCGACTACCTGCGCCAGCATATCGCCGCGATGCGCGATGCGGTGACCGAGGACGGCGTTGACCTGCTGGGCTACACCACCTGGGGCCCGATTGACCTGGTGTCTGCCGGCACGGGCGAGATGTCCAAGCGCTACGGCTTTATCTATGTGGACCGCGATGATGCGGGCAACGGCACCCTCAAGCGCTCCAAAAAGAAGAGCTTTGACTGGTACAAGAAGGTTATCGCCACCAACGGCGAAGATTTGGCCTAGGCTTTCCCGATAACCGTAGCCTCCTAACCAAGGCGCCCGGCGAGTATGTGCTCGCCGGGCGCCTTGCCGTCTGCGAATTTTGGGACATGCGGCCCGCTTTTTCGACCCATCTGTCGGTACACTAAAAGCACTATGGGTACCCGCGAGCGACATATCGGCCACGCGGCCGCCCGATCCGCACCCGTGGCGGATCCCAGGGGCGGCAGGCTCTTCGCCATGCCGCGATTCCTTGTTGGCATAACACATCAGGCGTACCGTCACCGCGTCTTTGCTATCGCCGGCGCCATCACCGCACTGTTCCTCATGCTTTTGGCAGTCTTGCCGGCACTGTTCGCCTCCGACCCCAAACTTTCTAACGTCGTGCCCGCCTATAGCGAGGTGTCCGAAGAGGTTGTGGATGCGCTCGTCCATTCGAGCTCTCTGCCGCTGCTTGTCGCCGCAATTGCATTTTCGATTTGGGGCGTATCGGTCTATCTGCGCTGTTTGGACTATGTGTTGCGCCGTCGCCTTGTTGCCATTGCCACCATCTGCGCCCTGTGGATGATCGAAGTCATTCTCAAGTACAAGTCGTTCACGCCGTTCTATGCCACCGTGCTGTGGTACCTGTACTACGTGCCCATGACGCTCATTCCGCTGCTCTACCAGTTGTGTGGTCTGCGCCTTGCGGGCCTGGAGCAACACCGCCTGGGTCGCCGCTACTGCGCTGCGCTGTGGATTGTGGCCATCCTGCTTATCGGATTTGTGCTCACCAACGATTTTCACCAGCAGGTCTTCCGCTTTGACCGCACAAGTGACACCTGGAGCAACGACTACACGTACGGCTGGGGTTATTTCGCCGTCCTCGTGTGGACGGCCTTTAACTTCGTGGCCTTTTTTATCCTGGTTGGCCGGTCCTCGTCCTTTCGCATCCAGCGTTTCTCGGGCACGGCGGCGCTCGTACTGCTGGGTGGCGCATTCTTTGCCATCTCGTATGCGTTGCGCGTGCCCTGGGCATGGAGGCTCAACTTCTCGCTCGTCTATTGCGTCCTGTGCGTGGTGGCGATGGAAATCTGTCTCGATTGCGGTGTCATTCCGTCGTATCACGACATCGCTGGCATCTTCGACACCTTGCCGCTCGACCTCAAAGTTCTAACGCGCGACCTGCAGGAAGTCTATGCCACGCCAGTGTCAAAGCCAATACCGGTAGGCGTGCGCGAGGAGTTGCGGACCCAGGAGCACGGGCGCGCCCATGCCTTTGCCGTGGCGTCCGATCCCGATGTAATGTATCGCGCCTTTCCGCTGCTGGGCGGATCGGCCCTGCTTGCCCAAGACGTATCGGAGCTCAACGAGCTTAACCGTGAACTGGCACATCGTCGCATGGAGCTGCAGCGTCAAAACGAGCTGCTCGCCGCCGACTACGACCTTAAGACGCATTTGGCAGATCAAGAGGCCGAGACCTTGCTGGTCCAAGACGTGGACCAGGCGCTTGCCCGCGCGCTCGAAGGGATGTACGACCTGCTGAGCTCGCTGCCGCCGTTGACCGACGAAGCGTCTTCGCACGAGCGTTACCGCATGCTGCAACGCGCCAAGATGCTCGTCGCCTATTGCAAGCGCAAGGGGTCGCTCACGTTGGCACAGCACGGGGAGAGCGGTTTTGACCGCGACCGCATTCAGCTCATTGCCAACGAGCTCGCAAGTGACCTGCGCACCATCGATATCGATTGCGCCTCGATTATCGCCATACGGCGCCCGTTGCACGCCAGTACGGTAAGCGCCCTGTACGACTGCGTGTATGACTTTGCGTTTTTTGCCTACACCACCGACCATCCGGCGCTTATGTATCACTTGGGCGACCATGACCGATGCAGTGTCGAGCTGCGCGCCACACTTTTTTCCAACGATGATGAAGATCTTTCGCAGACGCCCGCTGCGCAAGAGCTCGAAAGCGCTCTGCAAGGGCGCAACGTGGCATACCGCCTTGAGGGCGAGCCCGGCCAGCTGCGCATGATCGTCTTGATGCCAAGGGCGGGTGAGTGACGATGCAGATCCCGCTCATCCTTCCCCAAATCGTTGCGCTCGATGTTGTCTTTGCCCTGGCTGCGTGTCTGCAGACGATCCACGTCCCGCTCATCGCATCGCGCCGCTCGTCCTATAACCGTAAGGTGATTTGCGCCTACGAGGCGAGCCTTGTGCTTCACCTGATGATTTCGGCGCTCATCTTATTCGCGTCGTCTGGCTCGTATCTGGTGGCGCCGCTTGACGTTTGCGCCAGGGCAATGGGCGGAGCGTTGTGGCTCAATGCCGCGATCTTTGCCTATGGCGTGGTACTTATGGTGCACTACCGCCGCCCCGTCATGTTGGCCGAGTTGCTGCTCGTTGCCGCCGTGACACCGCCGGTGGTGCTTGCCATGGGCTCGGCGTGGACCGTTGTCCTTATCGCAGAGGGAGCGTTCTTCCTGTTCCGCTCCATCGCGGCGCTCTTGATGGACGTCCGTAACCGCCAAGAGGATATCACCATGTTCTCGACGATCGAGACCATCAACGTGATTCCCGTGGGCATCCTGTATCTGGACCCGAGGGGCCGTCCGCTGCTCATGAACCGCTGCATGCGCAAAAACCTGGTGGAACTTCATATGCCCACCGACCTAGGCGACATGAGCAGCACATGGAACGACCTGCGCAAACTGAGCATGCAAATGCCCGAAAGCAGCAGGAACCGTGTGCGGATTAATCTGGACCGCTTTGGTGAGGCGCGTGCGGTGGTCGAGGTCTCTCCCGCTGAGATTCGCCTATTTGTGCGCGATCGCGTTATGGTTTCGGGCCGTTCGTTCGAGCGCATTATCGGTCTTGATGTGACAGAGTACGCGCATGCTCATGACCGCTTGGCGCAAGCCAACCACCTGCTTGAGCTTGCGGGCCAAGAGCTCCAAGCCCAGATCGAAGAAGTCAAAAAAGTTGCTGACAATGCGGCCTACCTACGTATGCGCGCTCGCGTGCACGACGTGATCGGGCAGCGCCTGTCCATTCTTCATCGCTATTTGGAGGAGGGGCGTCTGGACGATGAGTCGATCGAGCAGATTGATCCGTTGCTGCGCTCAATTGCTGCCGATCTGCGCGGTGGCGGTGCCAGCGAGCCTGCAGAACAGCTGGGTGATATCGTCCATGCTTTTGGTTTGGTGAGTGTGCAGATCGATGTTGAGGGTGCGCTGCCTGAGGACGCGCGTGTCGCCACCGCATTTTTGCAGATTATCCGTGAGGCCTCGACCAATGCCACCAAGCATGCGCAGGCGCATCGGGTCCACGTGCGTCTGTGGCAGGAGGGGGCGGATGCTGGCGCCGTCGCGCGCATGACGATTTCTAACGACGGGTCCCCGGCCCCCGTATCGTATCGCGAGGGAACGGGTATCCCAGGTATGAGGCATGTCGCGCAAGATCTGGGTGGCAGCCTAGAGGTCCACGCCGCCCCGCCCTTTACGCTTGCGGTGTCCATCCCGCTTAACGCCAACGACACATCCCAAAGGAGAAGCTCATGATCCGCGTGTTAATCGTCGAAGACCAGGCCATCCTGCGCGAGAGCCTGGCGCGCTCCGTTGGCGACCAGCCCGATATGACCGTTGTTTCCGCCATCGCCGATGCCTCCGAGGCTTTGGGTGCCGCGCTCAGGGAGCGTCCGGACATGATACTGATGGACGTATGCACCGAGCATGATTCCAACGGCATCGTGGCGGCGGCGCGTATCAAGGAGCAGCTGCCCGAGTGTCGCATCATTATCATGACCGGCATGCCCGAGATCACCTTTGTCGATCAGGCGCGCGAGGCCGGTGTCGATAGCTTTGTGTACAAGAACGTCGGTATTGACGAGCTGTTCGCCGTGATGCGCTCCACGCTGGCGGGCTATTGCACGTTTCCCAAGCCGCCCGAGAGCATTTTTTCGGGCACGGCGGCACTCGACGATGTCGAGCTGTCGATTTTGCGCCTCGCCTGCGAGGGCAAAAGTCGTCGCGAGATCGCGGCCGAGCTGTTTATGAGTGAGGGCACCATCAAGCGCCGCATCTCGGAGATCCTGAGCAAGACCGGCTACGACAACATCATGCGTCTTGCCGTGCATGCGGTGACCGAAGGCAGTATCGTCCCCAATATGGAGCGCCCGTAGTCGGTGCGCCGCCCGTGCTCCAACGCCAAAGATAGGTCGCCCGCCGTTTTGCATCTAAAAACGGCGGGCAGCCTGCTTGTATGGGCAGTGCTGTCGGCATAAAGCGGCGGGGCCGCAGGATTATCTCCTGCGGCCCCGCTTGACATGTGCGCGGATGTGTCCGCCAATCCGCGGCTGATGTTACGTGCCGTTACGCGATGGTTGCGGTGTAAGAGGCGACGTCCTCGTAGGAATCGGTCAGATAGGCGTCGATGCCGATGGTCGTGTTGACCAGGTCGTCAAGGCTGTCAAGCTCGCCGTTCGAGAACGTGAATTCCTCGGTAGCGTTGGTGCCGGGCATCAGGTGAGCCGAGAACCAGGGTTCCTTCATGGTGCCGTTGACGTTGGTCTTGCCGGAAGGAGCGTAGAAGGTCAGGTCCTTGTCGCTCTTGTTGGTGATGTTGACGACAAAGCCGATGTCGCCCCAGTCGTCCTTGAACTTCTCGGTGATGGTGATGGTGCACAGACTGTCTCTTATACACATCTCCGAGCCCACGAGACGTAGAGGAATCTC
>USEK01000007.1 GCA_900553705.1 uncultured Collinsella sp. | reverse complement strand
TCTACACTCGACTAGTCGTCGGCAGCGTCAGATGTGTATAAGAGACAGGTCGAGGCCGCTGTGCGCCGCTACGCCGGCAAGCCCATCATCAACTCGGTCAATGGCAAGCAGCAGATCATGGATGAGATCTTTCCGCTGGTCGCCCACTACGGCACCAACGTTGTCGGCCTCACGCTCGACGAAGGCGGCATCCCCGATACCGCCGAGGCTCGCTTCGCCATCGCCGAGCGCATCGTGACCGAGGCCGCCCGCTACGGCATCGGCCCGGACCGCATCCTCATCGACTGCCTGGTCATGACCGCCTCGACCAATCAACGCCAAGCCGAGCAGATCCTGCACGCCATGTCCCTGTGCAAGGAGCGTCTGGGCGTCAAATGCGCGCTCGGCGTGTCGAACATCAGCTTTGGCCTGCCCGCTCGCCCGCTGCTGGGCTCGGTCTTTTTGGCTGCCGCTTTTGGCGCAGGTCTTGATGCCCCCATCATGAACCCGGGCTCCAAGCGCTTTATGGATACCGTCTACAGCTATCGCGTCCTGAGCGTTGAGGACGAGGGCTCGACCGGATACATCGAGCGTTACGCCGGCTGGACCGATCCGTACAAGATCGCCGCGAACCCGGCGGCAGCTCAGGCAGCATCGAGCGACGCCGTGCCTGCCGCGGGCACCGCCGGCACCGACGGCAACGATGACCCGATTCGTCGCATGGTCGTCTCGGGCCGCAAAGGCGAGATCGCTGCCGAGACCGAGCGTCTGCTGGCAGACCACGACGCCATGGACCTCATCAACAATCACTTTATCCCCGCCCTCGACGAGGTCGGCGTCCTCTTTGACCAGGGCAAGTTCTTCTTGCCGCAGCTTATGGCCTCGGCCGAGGCCGCACGCGTGGGCTTCGACACCATCAAGCGCCTGATGCCCGCCGGCGAGATTGCCGACAAGGGCAAGATCTGCGTGGCCACCGTCAAGGGCGACATCCACGACATTGGCAAGAACATCGTCAAGATGCTGCTCGATAACTACGGCTACACCGTCTTTGACCTAGGCCGCGACGTCGATCCGCAGGAGGTACTCAAGACCGTCAAGGAGCGCGATATCAAACTCGTCGGCCTCTCGGCGCTTATGACCACCACGGTCGTCGCCATGGAGGAGACCATCAAGCTGCTCCATGCCGAGGTTCCGGGCGTCAAGATCATCGTGGGCGGCGCCGTGCTCACCCCCGAATACGCCAAGCAGATCGGCGCGGACTACTACGCCAAGGATGCCGCCGAAAGCGCGCGCATCGCCGAAGAGGTCTTTGGGCAGTAACACAACGGAAACAACCGAGCACCAAAACGTGCCGCATGCGCCACTTGGCACGTGCGGCACGTTAGAATAGATAAGACTATGCTCGTTTTGGCAGATAGGAGCGCAAGGATGGCGATCACGCCCGCAGAAATCGCGGAAACCCGCGGCATGGTTGAGGAGCAGAACCTCGACATCAGGACCATCACCATGGGTGTTTCGCTCATGGGTTGCGGTGACGAGAACCTCGACCGCATGTGCACGAAAATCTACGACCACGTGACGCACACGGCCGAGCATCTGGTCGAGACCGCCGAGAACCTCGAGCGCGAGTACGGTATCCCCATCGTCAACAAGCGCGTTTCCGTCACCCCGGTGGCGCAGATCGCCGCGTGCTGCAAGGATGAGGACCTCACCCCCATCGCACATGCCCTCGACCGCGCGGCCGAGACGCTCGGCATCGATTACCTGGGCGGCTTCTCCGCACTCGTCCAGAAGGGCATCGGCGACGCCGACCGCCGCGTCATCCAGTCCATCCCCCAGGCGCTCGCCACCACGAGCCGCGTCTGCTCCAGCGTCAACGTCGCCAGCCTGCGCGCCGGCATCAACATGGACGCCGTGCTCATGGCCGCCCAGACCATCATCGATGCCGCTAAACTCACGGCCGACCAGGATTCCGTTGGCGCCTCCAAGTTTGTCTGCTTTGCCAACATGGTCGAGGACTCCCCGTTTATGGCGGGCGCCGTCCACGGCGGTGGCGAGGCCGACGCCGTCATCAACGTAGGCGTCTCGGGCCCCGGCGTTATGGCCGCAGCCCTGGAGACGCTGCCCGATTCCGCATCGATGATGGAAGTCGCCGAGAAGATCAAGCAGACCGCCTTTAAGATCACCCGCGCCGGCGAGCTCATGAGCCGCGAGGCCGCCCATCGCTTGGGTGTCGAGAAGGGCATTGTCGACCTGTCGCTGGCTCCCACGCCCGCCATCGGCGACTCCGTCGCGCGCATCCTCGAGATCATCGGCGTGGGCACCTGCGGTGGCCCCGGCACGACCTGCGCGCTCGCCATGCTCAACGATGCCGTTAAGAAGGGCGGCGTCATGGCCAGTTCCAGCGTGGGCGGTCTTTCGGGCGCTTTCATCCCCGTGTCCGAGGACGCCGGCATGATCGCCGCCGTCGAAGCCGGTGCGCTTTCGCTCGAGAAGCTCGAGGCCATGACCTGCGTGTGCTCCGTTGGCCTGGACATGATCGCCATCCCCGGCGACACCCCGGTCGAGACCATCGCCGGCATCATCGCCGACGAGATGGCCATCGGCGTCATCAACAACAAGACCACGGCCGTCCGCGTGATTCCTGCTATCGGCAAGGGCGTGGGCGACTGCGTCGAGTACGGCGGCCTGTTTGGCCGTGCGCCCATCATGCCGGTGAACCCCAACGCCGGCACCGTGCTTGCCCACCGTGGCGGACGCTTCCCGGCGCCGCTGAACTCGCTCAAGAACTAGCTGAGGGGGACTGGCGAGGAGCCCCGGGGAGGGCAAATATATAAGGTCGCCTGCTCGAACAGTCCTGACTCGCACGGAGAGCACATTAAGTGCTCTCCGGCTCGTGCGGAACTCGCGATCGACCTTATATATTTGCCCTCCCCGGGGCTCCCGCACAACGGGACCTCAGTTGGGTTCTATCCCGGTTGCAGTTGCTTCGCTCCTGCACCACTAGGCTGGTGCGGCGGTTTGGCATTGGAACGGTTCTTTTTCTGATATATGCTGGTTGCGGCTCTTCTTTTGGGGGGAGTCGCTTTTTTGTTGCTAGGAGGTTGGCCCGTGGTTGATGGGGATGCTCGCTCTGAGCTTCTTTCTGCTGATTGGAATGGCGAATGGATGCGTCTGCAAGCTGATCGGCGGCGGGCTGATGATTCTTTTGAATGGGATAAGCGGGCTCGGCATTTTCGGCCGTTGGAGACTGCCCCGTATGCCCGGGACTTTATGAAGCTGTTGGCGTTAAAGCCTGGTGAATCGGTGCTTGATATGGGGTGTGGGGCTGGGTCGATTGCTATTCCGCTTGCTCAGGCTGGGCATCCTGTGATTGCTGCTGACTTTTCCCCTGCCATGTTGGGCACGCTTGATGCTGGCATTGAGTACTATGGGCTCGAGGATCGCATTACGCCGCTTGAGCTTGCCTGGGACGATGATTGGGATCTGGTTGGGCCGGTTGCCAAGGCTGTTGATGTTGCCTTTGCCAGTCGCTCTGTCACCACGACCAACCTAAAAGGCGCGCTTGCCAAGCTCGACCGTACGGCTCGTCGGCGTTGTGCAGTCACGATGGTCGCCAACTCCAGCCCGCGCTATGATCTGCACTTGATGAACGCTATCGGTGCCTCGGTTACCTGCAGTAATGGCTTTGTGTACGCCTTCAACATCCTCATTCAGATGGGTGCCCTGCCGCAGGTCACGTACTTTGAATCGCCGCGTCGCGATACCTTCGACAGCCTTGAGGCAGGCGTGGCGGACTTTTCCCGCATGCTTGAGCATGGCAACGAGGATAAGGTCGACCGTCTGCGCGACTACATCGCCCAACACATGATCGAGAATCCCCATGCCGGTGAGCCGGGCTCCAAGGGCGTGCCGCAGGGGCGCTATATGCTCGATCATGTCCGCAAGGTTCGTTGGGCGTTTATTGCATGGGAGCCGGTCTCTGCGCCCAGCTCATAGCCTGCTCGCAGCCCGCACCGCCCACTCACTCGGCATCCGCATTCTTTTTGAACTGGGCAAACGCGCTCCACACCGCGCCGTTCCTGCGCTATCGTGGGACAGCTCACGTAGATTAAGGCCCCGTCGCGGGGCGCCCCATACATAGAAAGCGAGAACCCATGGCACTGACAGGAGCCCAGGTCAAGCAGCTTCGCAGCATGGCCCATCACCTCAACCCCGCCATCATCATCGGCAAGTCCGACGTCAACGAGGGCACCGTCGAGCAGACGGTCGCCTACCTGGAGAAGCACGAGCTCGTTAAGTGCTCCGTGCTCGATGGCTCCAGTCTTTCCGCCCGCGAGGCCGCCGAGGAGCTCGCCGAGCGCTGCCACGCCGAGGTCGTCCAGGTTATCGGCCGCAAGTTCTCGCTGTATCGCGAGTCCTCGCGCAAGGATATCGAGAAGATCAAGCTCGTCTAAGAGCCAATGATCCGGCGAGCCAACATATAGCAAGCTTACGGGTGCCCAAGTACTTCGGGCGCCCGTTTTTTATCGCTCGACCAGCACGCGATTGAGCCGCCCCTCCACCAAGCGCTCGTATAGACGCCGCGTCTCGGGCTCGGGCACGCCATTGACCTGCTCCCTCAGATGGTGCATATGCCCACTGTATAGCTCGACGATATCGCGCCGCCGCCCCGCCGCACTGTAGACACGCATGGCGCAGCGCACCATATCCTCACGCGCCGTTTCCTGCCGAAGGCCCGACTCCGCCAGCCAAATCGCCGACTGCAGATCGCTTTCTTCTAGAGCGGCATTTGCTCCCTTAATCATGCAATCGATGTACTTTGACTGCATAATGCGTCGCATACGCAAAAAGTAGGTGGGGTTACAGCCATTGGGAACATACAGCGGTCCGGCATAAAGCTGCTCAATCTTAAGGCACAGCTCAACTAAATGGGGCCCGCGCGCACCCGTGCGATTTCCCAAAACCTCGCGGCTTATCTGGTCAAACAGCCGTACATCGGTCTTGACGTAGTCGCCGTTGAGTCCGATGCATTCATTTTGGATGAGCACACACGACTTGCCATCCGGCGTCGGTCCCAAAGCCGACCGCAAGCGCGATATCGTCGAGTACAGGTTGTTGCGGGCGCTATTGAACTCGGCATGGGGCCACAACTCCATGGCCAGCGTCTCACGATCGACGAGCGCATCCATGCCCAGCGCAAGCCGCTCGGCAAGTGTCGCCGCCTTCTTGCGGCGCCACATTTTGTCCGTGATGGGAAACCCGTCGCGCTCGGCGCGAAACGCACCAAACATGCGAATCTCGATATGGTCAATGGTATCAACGGCTTCAACCTCGCCGGCCTGGAACAGGCGCTCGCCCTCCCCTTCCAAATCGTCGCGCAGCGAGTACCGCGACAGCTCGCGCACGGGAAGCTTCTTGCGAATCCTGGTCGCCGGCTCGCCCAGACAATGCATGGCAAGGCGCGCAAAGAGCCGATACGATGGCTCCAGAATCCCCGCACGATTCATGGACATCCAGGCCGCAAGATCGCTGTCTCGGCCCGCACAGGCCAAATGCAGCGCCACCATCCAGGCCTCCGCTCCACCAACCTGCGTCTGGCTTATATCGAGCAACTCCGCTTCCTCACGTACCGAAACCATCGAGGTGTTACGCAGATACGCCGCGCGCTCCAGCAGCAATGCGTTATCGCGCATGTACGCAATCGACTCTTCGGCAAGTTTGAGCACTTGGACCGCACGGAACTTTGCATTAACCGGCCGTCCCTCTGCCAGCGACTGCCAGCCTTCTAGCAACAGGCCAAACAGCTGAATCTGGTTATCGCGCATGCGCACGGCAAAACGATCGAGCTCGTTGAACGCCGCGTCGTCGGTTACCGGCAGGCCGGAAAGGAGCCGCCGTGCCGCCAGCACCATGCGCACCCAGATAGCCATCGCCTTAAGCCCACGTACGTCGAGCGCCTCCCGCACCACCGTCATCTCGTCGTCGCGCTCGTCGGTTCCCGCAAACGACCCGTCAAAGAGCTCCACCAGCATGCTATCGGCCCGTATAACAATCCCCGCGATGTCGAGCTCGCAGTCGTAGGCCTTGCTCGTTTTGAGCTGCTGTAGAACGCCGCCGTCATCTCCCCGCTCGGTCAGGCAGCGCTTGACCTCGATATGCGCAGACAACATATTGAGCGCGGTATGGGATGTCTCGATTTCTGGCACGGCCAGGTTCGTAGGAAGCCCAAGCCCGTTGTCCCCATAGCAAACAGCCGTCAGTGTCTGGGCCACCCTCCATGAAACAGGGTCTATTTCGCAGGCCGCCCGTTCGCCCCCGCGCTCGATGACCGATGCCATATAGCGAGCGAGCTTTGTATTGGACACGCTGACCGCTGCCAGATATACGCCAAGCGCCTCGGCAGGCGTTGGCTCTGGAGCCGGATCCTCGGCATCGATCGTGCCCAGCGCTGCTCGGCAGATATCGGCCCCGTGCCCCGTCAGAGCCAGATCGACCCCATACTGCCCAGCAAGTTCAAGGACCGCATCACGGTCCAAAAAGGCGTCCGCCAGGCCCATCGCCGCATCGCATCTACCCGCCTTAAGCAAAATCCGGGCCGCCCTCGGAACAAGTTCGGGGCGAACCTCGGCCGCCAACTTGCGCAAGCGCAAGCGTCCGTTATCCTCCGTGCCCAGACACGTAAAACTCCGCTCGGCGGGATCCAAGCCAAAGATCGGGTAGTCGCGTACAAAGTAGGACTGGTCGACCATCGATAGCCTCACCCCGCAAGCCTCGAGTTCTGCGATATTGCCCTCGCCCATCAAAATCATGAGACATGCCACGCAAAACAGTGCATTATTGTCGAGCGAAGCCAGATCGACAAGTGCCGCGCCATATACGTTGACAATCTCGTTTTCGAGCAGACCGGCTACGTCGCCTTGGCCATACAGACCCGTCTGCAATGCCGAAACGAGCTCGGGCACGCCCTGCGTGAGCTGATAAAAGTCGAGCGATGTGCTGATCGAAAACGCCGATGCCCACGCCGAATACTCATAGGCATGCACCTTGAGCATCTGCGCATTGATCTTAACCGAATCGCCCAGCCCATGAATCAGTTGACGATTTGAAGGACGGCAGGAGATAAAGACCCCTACCCCCATAGCGCGCAGGCCGCGAATCCTGTCGATGAGGTCTTCGGTATCGTGCTGATCGAGGTTTGGCACATTATCAATCGCGATAAGGGAGTGCGGTTTGTCTTTGAGTTCTTCGGTAACCACCTCGAGCTGCATAAACACCTCGCGCCCAGTGGCGCGATCGGCCTCGATAATCCGCACGGGGCCTCGCGTCGGGTCGCATTTAACCTCATGGGTGTACTGCAGCAGTACCGAGGTCTTCCCAAACCCGTCGGGCGCATAGAGAACCACGATGCCGGCCTTTCGGCCCTTGGCGAGAAGCTCATTCATCAAGCGTTCGCGTCGCACCATATAGCCTCCGCCCAGCGGCATCAGCTCGAGGTCGTCTATACTGTCCAAATCGTTTACCATGCCCGCTCCTCAACTCGACCGTATGGACACTGTAACCGCAAGACCATACAAGCCGCGCTATGAATAGAGCGACCTTGTGTTCTAGGTTGTCTTTTGGTACGCAAGCGGCAAGTTTTTGTACAGCGAGGGCCGATTGTTATTAATCCCCCGACTAATCGGTCTTTAAGCAGGTAAATGAGCTTGTCAGCTTGTCCCATCTAAACGGCAGTGTAACGCAAATGAACAAGGTTCAGCTATGTCATTCAACTCGCCTAGCACCCGCTACCGTCTACGACCTTTTAGTGGCATTTTTGCATAGAATCTGGTATGGAATGAATCAAGCTGTTGGGCATCCGGCATTCGTCAAGCTTGCGGCAAGATTTTGGTCAAGCGGGCGGAGAGGGATAACAAAAAGGCCCCCGCAAAGCGGAGGCCTTAGGCAAGGCTATGTCGAGATGCAGGATTCGCGCTACTCGCAGAGCGAAAGGGCGGCCTCGTCGGCAACGACAACGCAGTTGGTGTGCAGCTGCAGGATCGAAGCCGGGCACGCGGGCGTAACCGGACCATAGCACATGTCATGCACGGCCTGAGCCTTGGCCTCGCCGTTGGCGACGACTAGGATCATGCGGGCATACATGATGGTCTGGGTACCCATGGTGTAGGCCTGACGGGGAACATCGTCGATGCTGTCGAACAGGCGGCTGTTGGCCTGAATGGTGCTCTCGGTGAGGTCGACGCAGTGCGTGCCCTTGGAGAAGTGGTCATCGGGCTCGTTGAAACCGATGTGGCCGTTGTTGCCAATGCCGAGCAGCTGCAGATCCGGGTAACCGGCGGCGGCGACGATCTTGTCGTACTCAGAGCAGGCAGCGGCGGCGTCGGGGTTGGAACCGTCGGGCACATGCGTGTTGTTCAGGTCGATGTTGATGTGATCGAAGAAGTTCTCACGCATGAAGTAGTGATAGCTCTGGGGATCGTCGTGCGAAAGGCCGCGATACTCGTCCAGGTTGTAGGTGCTGACCTCGGCAAAGTCGACGTCGCCCTTCTCGTACCAAGCAGCGAGCTGCTTGTAGGCACCGATCGGGGTGGAGCCGGTGGCAAGACCCAACACGCAGTCGGGCTTGAGGATAACCTGCGCCGAGATAATATTGGCGGCCTTGCGGCTCATATCCTCGTAGTCTTTAGCTTTAATGATCTTCATTACGCGTCCTTTCTCGTACAAGAGAGGCAAGGCTCCCCTTACAAGCACTTGCCCGCGGCCCGCGTCGGCCGCAACCAACGTGTGCGGCCACCAGGGCGAGGTCGCGTAATGTATGTGTCTCGTGTCTAGCCGCGTCGAGGCCCCTGCCCGTCCACGGTGACCCAAAGCCGTTTAGCTTCGGACAAATCCCATCTTGCCACGGAGGGCGCCCTCTTTCAAGGGCGCCCTCCATAAACGTGTTTGAATTGTAGGCTAATGGCCACGTGCACTTGCTAGCGCTCGCGAGCAACGATGAGCTGGTCCATCTCTTCGACATGCGCACCAACGGAGCCCTTGATACTCGAGAACTCAACGGAGTTGCACACCAAGATGGGGACCGTCACATCGTAGCCCTCGGCAGCAATTGCCTCGCGATCGAACTCGATGAGCACGTCACCCTTATGGACGACATCGCCCACCTGTGCATGCACGCTAAAATGCTTGCCCTCAAGCTGAACAGTGTCCAAACCAACGTGGATGAGCACGTCTAGGCCATCGACCGTGTTGAGCGCAACGGCGTGACCCGTGGGAAAAATGGCCTCGACCTTGGCGTCTGCCGGCGCAATCACGCGCGTGCCGGTAGGCTGAATCGCCACGCCCTGGCCCAAAAGGCCGGTGGCAAATGTCTGGTCGTTTACCTCGGAAAGCGGAATGACGTCGCCCGAGATGGGAGCATCCAGCGTAAGGACTCGACCACGCATACCAAAAGACCTTAGGACTTTAGTGAACATGCTCCCCCTCGGACATACCAATTGACCAAAATAGCCTTAACAGTTTACCACTTGGCACTCGTTTTTGACCATTAGGGAAGTTCGCGCTTGACAACCTCGACGATGTCGTCGACAACGCGCTGGGTCAGCTCGTGCGTCTCGGCCTCGGCCATAACGCGGACCAGCGGCTCGGTACCGCTCGGACGCACCAGAATGCGGCCGCGGCCGTCAAGCTCCTTCTCGGCAGCAGCGACGGCATCCCAGATGGGCTGGCAATCGTCCAGACCAGCCTTGTTGTCCGAATGCACGTTGACGAGTACCTGCGGGTACTTCTTCATGATGCCGGCAAGGTCGGTGAGGGTACGACCGGTGCGCTTGAGCACGGCCAGCAGCTGCAGAGCCGTCACCAGGCCGTCACCGGTGGTGTTGTGCTCCAGGAAGATGATGTGGCCGGACTGTTCACCGCCGATGACGGCGCCATCCGCGAGCATGCGCTCCAGAACGTAGCGGTCGCCCACGGCGGTCTGAACCATCTCGAAGCCCTGTTCCTTCATAGCGATGGAGAAGCCCAGGTTGCACATGACGGTCGAGACGATCTCGGAGTTGGCGAGCTTGCCGCGGGCGGCGAGGTCAGAACCGCAGATAGCCAGGATGTAGTCACCGTCGATCTCATTGCCCTCGCTGTCCACGAACAGTACGCGGTCGGCGTCGCCGTCGTGGGCCAGACCGATATCAGCATGGGTGCGCAGCACGAGCTCGCGCAGGGGCTCGAGGTGCGTAGAGCCGCACTCGACATTGATGTCGGTGCCGCAGTAATCGGTGTTGATGGCATGGACCGTGGCACCCAGGCGCTGCAGCGCGGCGGGCGTGGTCTGGCAAGAGGCGCCATGGCCGCAGTCGACGGCAACGACTAGGCCATCGAGCCTCAGGCCATCAAGTGTATCGATGGCGTGGTCGACGTATGCCTTGCGAGCGTCCTTCATCTTGATAATGTGGCCCACGCCGGCGCCAGTCGGCAGCGTATCGGCAGCCATGGCTTCCTCGGACATGACCCAGGCGCTGATCTCTTCCTCGACAGCATCGGGAAGCTTCATGCCCTTGCGGCTAAAGAACTTGATGCCGTTGAACTCCGGCGGATTGTGCGAAGCAGAGATGACGATGCCGCCGTCGAGCTCGTTCTGAACGGTGAGCAGTGCCACGGCAGGCGTGGGGATAACGCCGCAGCAATGCGGGCGGCCGCCCTCGGCCATAATGCCGGCGGTCAGAGCGCTCTCGAGCATGGTGCCCGAAAGACGCGTGTCGCGGCCGATGCAGATATCCGGACCAAGGAACTTGGTCGCCGCGCGGCCCAGACGAAACGCGAGGTCGCACGAAAGATCGGCGTTGGCGACGCCACGGACGCCGTCGGTACCGAAGATGTTCTGGGGCATAGGATTGCTCCTTCCCTAGCAGGCGATATGCAACCGCCCACCCTAGTCGAAAAAGAAAAGCGGGACCCGCCGAGGAATCGGCAGGCCCCGCTTGTACATTGTATCTCGAAAGGAGATAAAACCTTAGCGCTTGGAGAACTGGGGAGCGCGGCGGGCCTTCTTGAGGCCGTACTTCTTGCGCTCGACCACGCGAGCATCGCGCGTAAGGAAACCGGCCTTCTTGAGGTCAGCACGGTAGTCGCCAGCGTTCAGAAGAGCGCGAGCGATGCCCAGGCGCAGAGCGCCGGACTGACCGGAGATGCCGCCGCCATCGCACAGAGCGATAACGTCGAACTGACCGGCGGTGTCGGTCACCTTGAAGGGAGCAAGGGCGTTCTCAACGAGCTGATGACGGCCGAAATACTGCTCGGCGTCACGCTTGTTGATGGTCACCTTGCCGGTGCCGGGGACGAGACGGACGCGGGCGACGGCGTTCTTACGACGGCCGGTACCCTGGTAGACAACGGTGTTCTCAGCCATCTTTAAGCCTCCAGCTCAATCTTCGTGGGGTTCTGGGCAGCATGCGGATGCTCGGCACCAGCGTAGACCTTAAGCTTGGTCATCTGGGCACGGCCGAGGGTGGTCTTGGGCAGCATACCGCGAACGGCGCGCTCGATGACCTTCTCCGGGTGCTTCTCCATAGCCTGGCGGAAGCTCTCAGCCTTGAGGCCGCCATTGTAGCCGCTGTGGCGATAATAGGTCTTCGTGTCGGCCTTGTTACCGGTAAGCTGGACCTTATCGGCGTTGATGACGACAACGAAGTCGCCGCAGTCGCTGTTGGGCGTGAACTGGGGCTTGTTCTTACCGCGCAGGATCATTGCGATCTGGGTGGCAAGACGGCCCAGGACAGCACCATCGGCGTCGACGAGAACCCAGTTGCGCTGGACCTCGCCCTGCTTGGCGTAGTGAGTCGATTTCGAAATCACTTAGACTCCTCCATGTACAGTACGTGTTGTTACAGAGATTCACGGGGCTCTGCAAGTAACCCGTCCATATTACCCCGCTCGCCGTACGAGTCAACAGGTATTTTGGCTCCGACCAGAGTTTCTGCACATGTCATCCACGAGCCGTGATGTCGCAGCGTTAACGCTCGACAAACGCCTCGATATCTCCCAGCAAGCGCTTTGCCTCCTGACGGCCCTGGATATACAGGTCCAAAAGCTTTGCCGGATCGTGCTCGACATGGCCGACCTCGACCGGCTTTTGCGGAGCGACGACCAACGCACGGCCCTCGCGCTCATACTTCCACAGGTGCATGCGCTGGATGTTGTAACGGTCATGGCGCGTCTCGATAGCCTCGAGCAGATAGGGGTAGTCGGCATAACGCGCACGCGCGGCCGGCAAAAACTCGTAGGGCTTTTTCTCATACGAACGGTCCTGCGTGACGATGACGACCGCACGGTCGAAGCCCGCCTCCTCGAGCACATGCTCGATGGGGACCGAATCGGCAACGCCACCGTCGACGTATTTGTGCCCGTCGATCTCGACCGGAGGCGTCACCAGCGGCAACGAAGTCGAGGCGCGCACGGCGTCGAGATCGAGCACAGCGCTTTTGACCGGCAGGTACGCGGCGGTTCCAAACAGCATGTCCGTTGCAACGGCGTACATCTCGATGGGGCTGGCGTCGAACGTCTCGTTGTCAAAGGGATCCAGGCGGTCCTGGACATCGTTGAAGATAAAGTCGTAGCCGACGATAGAGCCCGTGGCCGCAAACGACGCGGCGCCCATGAAGCGGTTGTCGTTGCAGAAAGCCAGGTTGATGCGGTTGGCACGGCCGATCTGGTGCGACTTGTAGTTCACGCCGTTGAGGGCGCCGGCCGATACGCCATATACCGCCGGAATCTCGACGCCGGCCTCCATGAGAACGTCGAGCACGCCCGCGGTAAACTGCCCGCGAAAACTGCCACCCTCCAAGACGAGCGCGACCTTGCCGGCGTTCTTTGCCTTATCTTCTGCAGTCTTAATCAACTCCTGCGATTACGTTTTGGCTTTCTTCTACCCAGTTTTGGGATGGAGGGCGCATAGGTTTTGGAGTTGAGGAGATGGAGCGGAAAGCGCGTCCCAGTTTGAGGCGGAATTCCGGGATGCACTTTCCGCCTGGGCCGCCATTGGGAAAGCGCGTCTCACCCTTCGTTGATGCGGGACACGGCAGGCTGCAGTACGATCGGCATCGCGTCTATATCTAGTCGAGGCTTTGCGCGGAGAATCCGCGTATTTGCTTCGCAAATCCGCACCGGCTTCGGCCGCCTGCCGGCGTCCTCGCCCGCGGGCTAAAAACGCTTACGCGTTTTCCTAACGCCCGCGCCCTGCACAGAGTTCGATTCTCCGCGGTATCTGTAAGTAATAAAAAAGCAGGTAGAGACACTTCTCTACCTGCTTGTAACTATTGGTGGAGCTGGCGTTCATTCGGTCGAACACCTCGCCACCTGGACCTATAGCGCCAGGCAGCGACGGATTATCGCCCAAGCCGGCAGAATCGTCAAACGTGAACGCCACGCGCAGGCCGTCGTCATCGTCGGGGCCGCCCAGCACCACGCGCGCCACGAACGTGCGCAGGAGCTGCGCGTCGTCCACCTCGGCGGTGGCCATGCCCTCAAGCCAGAACAGCGCGCGGTCGTAGTCAAGGCGGGCGGCCTCAAGGGCCTCGGCCGTGCGCAGCTCGTCCTTGAGGAGCGCCTGCCGCTGCTTCAGCGCGTCTATGCGCTCCTTGCCGCCCGGCGGCGCGATGCCCGACTCGATGGCCGCCCATATGTTGGAGAACGCCGTCTCGATCTTGGCCAGCTCGCCCTTTATGGTCTCGCTCAAGGGCTTCTCGTCGGCGCGCTCCTCCTCGGCGTCGGCCAGCATGCGAGCGATGCGCTCGCGGCTGTCGGCGCTGCCCAGGGCCTCGCGCACGGCGTCGGCCACGCGCTTCTCCACGACATCGCGGCGCACGGTGCGCCCGCAGCTGCGGCAGCGGTAGTAGTGATAGGGCCTGCCCGACTTGCCCGTGCCGCTGGTGCCGGTCATCAGCCCGCCGTCGCGCCCGTCGTAGAGCTTGCCCGTGAGCGGGAAGTCCCACGCTTCGGTCTTGGCGCGGGGCCTGTGCGAGTCCTCAAGCATCCGTATCACCCTCTCCTCGTCATCCATGGGAACGATGGCGGGCATGCCGCCGGGCACGACCACGCCCGCGTAGCGGTACTCCCCGCCGTTTTCCCGCCGCATCAGTATGCGGCGCACCGTCTGGAAGCGCCACTTGCCGCCGCGCTTGGTGCGGTACGGCTCCCAGGCGCGCACCACGTCGGCCACCGACTTGCCCGACAAGACCATGCGCACGCCCAGGCGGATGGCGGCGGCCTCCTCCTCGTTGACCACGTAGCGCCCGTCCACTATGTCCCAGCCGTAGCGCACGCAGCCGTTGGCCATGCACCGCTCGGCGTTCTTCTGTATGCCGTCGCGTATGCGCTCGCCGTCGAGCGCGCTCTCGTACTCCGCCAGCACCTCCAGCATGCCCAGCTGCAGCACGCCCGCCGAGCCGTCCGAAATGTCCTCGCCCGCGTACAGTATCTCGACGCGGCAGCGGCGCAGCATGATGCGCGCCATGGCCATCTCGTCGCGGTTGCGCATGATTCGGGTAACTTTATATATGACCACGAAATCGAACAGCCCTCGCTTGGCGTCGGCCATCATGCGCTGGAACTCGGCGCGGTCGGTGTTGGTGCCCGTCTGCGCGAAGTCGCAGTACGTGGCCACCACGCGCAGGTCGTTCTCGGCGCAGTAGGCGCGGGACTTCTCCACCTGTATCTCTATGGACTCGCCGCGCTGGTTGTGGCTCGAGAAGCGGGCGTATATCGCCGCGCGCCCGCCCACGGCTACTCCATCTCGTCGGCGGCCTGGAACCACACCACCGTGCCGATCACGCGCACGGGTCCGTCGTCCATGCCGAAAATCATGTCCTCGTAGTCCTCGAAGCTATCCGCCGACAGCATCAGCTTGGTGCTGCCCTTGTACCAGCGGCGCATGACCGCGCGGTAGTCCTCGGTCTCCACCACGGCGATGGACCCGTTGGCGGGCTGGCGGTCGGGGTCGACCAGCACGTGGCTGCCCTCGGGTATGACGCGGTTCATGCAGTCGCCCTCGACCTCCAGGGCGAACGCGCGCGGGTGCCCGGCGCACACCGAGGCGGGCACCTCAACGCGGTGCGCTATCTCCTCCTCGTCGGCGAGCGCGCCGGCGTGCACGCGCCCGAGCGTGAGCAGCGGCACGGTGGCGCTGCTGGCCACCACGGGCATGGCACCGGCGGGCATATAGGAGCTGCCCTTGGGCTTTTTGGTCACGGGGTCAATCTGATCCATTCCGCCGTCTTCTATAAGGTGTGACTTACTAATCTGATAGCAGGCCGCCATGCGCTCAATAGCTCCCATACGGGGTTCGGAGCGGCCATTTTCCCACTGCGAAACGGCGTTACCTGTCACACCTGCAATCTCACCCAGTTCATCCTGGGTAACGTCGAAAATCTGCCGTAACTTCTTTATGTTGTCGGATATCGGCATCTTAACTCCTTCCAGGACTTAAATTTATTTTCAATTTTACCAAAATTAATCTTGACCGTGTTCTGAAGATTAATTACAGTTATGGACAGAAAGGAGGGAGTATGAAGTCACTCAAGCAGGCGCGCATGAGCAAGGGCGTAACCAAGAAGGCAATGGCTGAACATCTGGGCATTTCAGGACCTACATACGATGTTTATGAAGACCACCCCGACCGCATGCGCATCGAGACGGCTAAAAAGGCCGCCGACTTCTTGGGCTACAAACCCGAAGAAATTTTTTTCGCTTCAAACTGTAATTAGATTTACCTACCGGAAAAGGAGACACACCATGACCACCAAGAGCCACCAGCCCGAGTTCGTCGCCGAGATCATCGGCAAGACGCTCGACCACCTCATCGACGACCGCAAGCGCGTGGCCGTCAACTTCGAGCTGGCCGAGAACGGCTGCATGGAGGAGACGCACGACAGCCTCAAGCGCCGCATCGCGGCCATGTGGGGCTTCCAGACGAGCGGCATCGAGCTTCTGGAGGCGAGCACGACCTGGTTCGAGCTCGGCGGCATGCAGTTCAACGTCTACAGCTCCGTGCAGTTCAGCGTGAACGGCAAGGGCTGGAACACCGACTTCAAGACCATCGCGCGCGACACCGCGTACGACGAGAAGGAGTAGGCCATGCTGAACGAGGTGACCGTACGGGGGGGGGTTCACCGCCCTCAACGTGAAGAGCGGCAAGTGCGTGCTGCAGTTTGAGCTGGACCCGAAGTTCCGTGACTTCATCCCCAAGCTGGTGGAGTTCACGGGGCAGATGCTCAACATCCACGTGTACGACGACCAGGAGGTGATGTTCGTGGATAGGGACACCGGTGAGGTCGCCTACGAGGACGCCCCGCTGCTTCTGCCGGGCGTCGCGGGCGAATGACCCCGATACAGCGCGCCATGTGCGACGAGTGCGCCGCCATGATGCGCGAGTTCTACAAGGACCCAGAGAACGAGAGGAAGTTCCAGGAATGGAAAAGATCAAGGGAAAGAGGGTGCGCGTCGCAGCCGGCAAGCGAAAGACGCGCACCGCAACGGTTCACTTCCGAACCGAGACCAGTGTAACACCCGAGCAGCGCCGCGAGAGGCTGCAGGCCGTTTTCGCCGCCCTGTTCGTCTGCGCGTGCATCGCCGCCACATGGGCGCTGGAGGCAACAGTATGGCCGAGGTAGACGCCAAGGCCCAGGCCCTCGTGGCCAAGGCGTGCGGCTGGGTTGCCTCGAACCCCGATACATGGGCGAAGCTGCGCCGCATCTGCTACCGCCTGATGCTGGAGGGCCACGTCATCCAGCGCGACAACGTGTACACCCTGGCGTGCCAGAACGGCATGACCGTGAGCGAGGCCAGCGAGTTCAAGCGCGACCACAACCTGTGGAGCGTGCTGTCCCGCTACATGGTGCTGCAGCGCCCCTCCATGCTGGCCGCCGTGAGCTTCCGCCGCACGCCGGTGGACTCCGTGGACCTGGTGGGCACGTGGGAGGCCATCGTGGGCCCAGCCGTTTTCGCCGCCTCCACGCTAACCGAGGCGCAGGGCATCTACGACAGGGGCGCGCAATGAGGTGCACCGTCACGGTCGAGGGCCGAATGCCGAGCCTGAACGACTACATCAGCGCCGAGCGCGCCAACCGCTACAAGGCGGCGGCCATGAAGAAGCGCGAGACGGCGCGCGTGAGGGCGGCGGCCATGCAGCAGCGCGCGCCGCGCTTCGAGCGCCGGGTGACCGTGCGCACCACGTTCTACGAGCCCGACATGCGCCGCGACGCCGACAACGTGGGCTTCGCGCGCAAGTTCGTGCTCGACGGCCTGGTGGCGGCGGGCGTAATCAAGGACGACTCCCGCAAGTACGTGGAGCAGTGCCCCGACAGGGTGCTCACCGACAGGGCGCGCCCCCGCGTGGTCGTGGAGGTGAGCGACGAGTGACCCGCCGAGACAAGGGCAGGCCACACAGGGCGTGGCGCAAGGCCGACCTCGACCGCATAGCCGAGCTGGCGGGAAAGGTGCCCGCCCGCGAGATTCGCCGCGAGCTGCGGCTGTCCAAGAACCAGTTGGATAACGCGCGGCGCGTGATCAACGCCAGCGGCGGCCACGTGTCCCTGCGCTGCTACCGCCACCGCCTGGAGCTGTGCCCGTCGTGCGGGTGCCGCAGGGCGACCCTCGGCAAGGACGGCATCTGCGAACCGTGCAGACGCCAGCAGCAGCTTGAGGCCATAGAGGCCCGCATAGCCGAGCTGCTGCCGAGGCTGACCGCAGAGGAGCGCCGCACCTACGAGCGCACCGAGTGCGGCCGAGAGAGCCGCGCCGACCCCATGCCGCAGGCCCCGGACACCTCGGGCATGAGCCGCTACGCCGCCGACAAGGCAGCAGAGGCGCACGACGAGGCCATGGAGCGGTGGCTGTGCCGCTACCTGTACCGCAGGGTCAAGGCGGCGCAGAAGCGCAAGGAGCGCATAGAGAAAAAAGTTCCGAAATCCTGAAAAGTTTTTATCACTTTTAGTTTTCCCAGTTAGGAGACCCAAATGCTCACGGAAATCATCAGCAAGACCGTCGCGGACAAGACGGTGGACAGCATCCTGAAGCGCATCGAGCGCGCCGTCCCCGTGCCCGAGCCGGGCGACGGCGGCTTCGACGCCGCCATGCGTCAGGCGTTCAACATGGGGGCCGCCTGCATGGCCGCGCAAATCAAGAACGGCCCCGTGCCCACCAAGCGCATCGCGCTCATGGGCGAGGTGGCCCGCGTGGCGTGCCGCGCCCGCCTGGTGGGCATGGAGTGCCGCGTGGTCGTAGACGAGGGGGCCCGCGCATGCAATCGCTAGAGGAGGTCGCGATCTGCGACGTGTACCCCTACGAGCGCGCCGACGGCGAGCCGATGAACCCGCGCGACTTCACCACCAGGGAGAGCGCCGAGCACATCGCGGGCCTGGCCGCGCAG
This sequence comes from uncultured Collinsella sp., assembly GCA_900553705.1. Classification (GTDB taxonomy): domain Bacteria; phylum Actinomycetota; class Coriobacteriia; order Coriobacteriales; family Coriobacteriaceae; genus Collinsella. The sequence goes on along the minus strand of USEK01000007.1, from coordinate 5,045 downwards.
TTCAAGGCCAACCGACTCAACCCCGGCCAGCCCGTCATGAAGCCCATCCTGTACAAGGAGGGCGGCATCTACTGGATCATCGACGGCGAGTGCCGCGTGCGCGCCATGAGGGCCATCGGCACCGAGCGTTTCCTCGCCGAGGTCTACGACGACCTGGACGACGCCGAGCTGGCGCGCGTGGAGGCCGCCAAGGCCATGGTGGAGACCGACGCCAAGCTGGGGCTGACCGCCGAGGAGAAGTCGCGCGGCGTGCAGACCATGCTGGCGCTCGACATTCCCGACGAGGAGGTGGCCGTGGCCGCCCGCACCGACGCGGGCACCGTGGCCAAGGCGCGCCGCGCCGCCCGCAGGGTGCAGGACGCCGCCTACGACATGACGCTCGACCGCCTGGCCGCCATCGCCGAGTTCGAGGGCGACGACGATGCCGTGGCCGAGCTGCGCGACTGCAAGCAGTCCGAATGGCAGCGCGTGTACGCGGGCCTGAAGGCCGAGGCCGAGCAGAGGCGCAACCGCGCCGAGGTGGTGGCGGTGCTTGCCGACGCGGGCGTCGAGTTCGTCGACGAATGCCCCGAGGGCTTCGCCGCACGCCGCACGTTTTCCGACTACCGCCCCGACCTGGCGGCGCTGGACGCCTACGTGGCCGACAACGCGGGCGCGGGGCTTCTGGCCGAGGAGACGCCGTTCGGCGTGACCCTGCTGGCGCCGGTGGCCGAGGGGGCCGAGGGGGCCGACGAGGCCGCACAGGCCGCAGCCCAGCGCAAGGCCGACTTCCAGGCCGCCTACGAGGACGGCGCGAAGGCCCGCCGCGAGTGGCTTGCCGCCCACGCGGGCGACCTCAAGTCGATGCGCCGCACGGCTCTGGCGCTGACCGCGTTCGCCATGGAGTCCGAGGCCGTGGAATCGTTCGAGGAGCTGCTGGGCCGACCCATCGACCGCACGCTCACCGAGCTGGCCGTGGCCATGGGATGGCGGGCAGCGTGGAACATGAGCGGCTGGACGGCCTGGAGCCTCATGGAAGGCGGCAGCTCCGTGTACCTCAACCGAGCGACGGCCGAGAACGTGACCATCATCTACGAGGCCATGAAGGCCGACGGCTACGAGCCGAACGCGGCCGAGACGGAAACCTACGAGGCGTGCATGGCGCGCCTGGGAAGCGAGGAGTAAATGAGCGAAGCAGTTGAGGCCGAGATCATCGAGCCCGAGGAGGCGTCAGAGCTGACCGTGGCGTACTCCCCCGCCGTGATCGAGGCCAACTTCGACGCCCTGGAGGCGCACGTGCGCAGGCTGGTGGCCGACTACGAGGGCGCGACCTACGACATGGGCAAGGACGAGAACGTGAAGGCCGCCAAGCGCGACCGCGCCTACCTCAACGGCATCGCCAAGGAGATAGACGAGCGCCGCAAGGCCGTGAGCCGCGAGTACACGAAGCCCCTGGCCGCGTTCGAGGACAGGTGCAAGGCCGTGGCGGGCATCGCGAAGCAAGCAGCCGACGGCATCAAGGCGCAGCTGGACGAGGCCGAGGAGGAGCGCCAGCTGCGCGCGTACGCCAAGCTGCGGGAGCACTACGAGGAGTTCGCCGGGCTGCTGGCCCCCGTCGTGCCCTATGAGCGTTTCCACGAGAAGCAGTGGACCAACAAGACCTTCGGCGAGGTGAAGGCATTCAAGGCCCTGGAGGCCAAGGTAGAGCGCCTGGCCCAGGACTGGGAAACCCTCAAGGCGCAGTTCCAGGGCGAGCCGTTCTACGACGAGGCCGAGCGCGAGCTGTTCGCCACCCTGGACCTGGGCGCGGCCATAACGGCGGCGCACAAGGCCGAGGAGGAGCGCCGGCGCATCGCCGAGCTGAAGGCGGCCATGGAGCCGGAACCCGTGGAAGAGCCCGAACCCGAACCCGAAGCGGTGCCCGAGCCCGCGGAATGCCAGCCCGCAGAGTTCCCGCAGCCACTTGAGCAGATGCCCGAGCCGCAGCCCGCGCCCATGCCCGCCCCGGTGCCGCCAGCGCCGCCCGCACCGGCACCCGTGGCCATGGCGGGCGACCCGTGGACGGTCGTGGTGCCGTGCGCCACGCGCGAGCAGATGCAGGGCGTCGCGGCGGCCCTCAAGGCGCAGGGCGTCGTGGGCACCATCATGCACGGCACGGTGGGCCAGGTTTACGAGCGAATGAACGGAGGCTACTAGCATGACCCAGGAACAGCAGCCCATCGACCTCATGGCGGCCGTTGCCCGCGTGCAGCGCGCCGTGGTGGTGCCCAAGGCCAAGTACAACGCTTTCGGCAAGTTCAGCTACCGCAGCTACGAGGACATAGTGGCCGCGCTGAAGGAGCCGTGCGCCAAGGAGGGCCTGGCGTTCTTCATGACCGACGAGCTGGTGCAGATAGGCGACCGCTACTACGTGAAGTCCACGGCGTGCGTGTTCCCCGCCGAGGGCGGCGAGGGCCTGCTGCAGGTGAGCGCCTACGCCCGCGAGGACGAGCACAAGAAGGGCTCGGACGACGCCCAGGTGACCGGCATGGCGTCGAGCTACGCCCGCAAGTACGCGCTGTGCGGCGCGTTCGCCATCGACGGGCAGAGCGATCCCGACGCCATGGAGGAGCAGCCCGCGCCCGAGGAGAAGCAGCCGCCCGCAGACGGCCCCTTCACGGCCCACTGCCGCAGCTGCGGGGCGCGCTACCAGTTCGCCAGCATGCCGCAGTACATGGAGTTCGTGGCCAACAGCCCGTGCTGCCCGCGCCCCGACTGGCAGGTGGAGTAGATGCAGGCGCTCACCGAGGAGCTGGACGAGCTGACCGACAGGCTGGAGGCCGAGCTGAAGACCTGCAAGGAGTCGGGCTGCCAGTACGCCGAGAACGAGGCCGAGTACCGCAAGGCCCTGCGCATCGCCATCCTGAACGAGCGCCAGAAGGGCACGCCCGTCACCATCATCGGCGACGTGTGCCGGGGCCAGGAGCAGATAGCGGAGGCCAAGCGCCGCCGCGACTGCTCCGAGGCCATCTACAAGGCCTCGCAGGAGGCCATCAACGTAATCAAGCTGCGTATCCGCATGGTAGACGCGCAGATCACCCGCATCTGGAACAGCGGGGACGTAACCCAAGGAGGGTATCTATGAGCATCAACCGCGTGTGCATATCCGGCAACCTGACCCGCGACCCCGTGCTGCGCTCCACGTCTGGCGGCATGTCCGTGCTGTCCATGGGCGTGGCCGTCAACGACCGCCGCAAGAACCAGCAGACCGGACAGTGGGAGGACTACCCGAACTTCGTGGACTGCACGCTGTTCGGCACCCGCGGCGAGAAGCTGGCGCAGTACCTCGCCAAGGGCAGCAAGGTGGCCATCGAGGGCAAGCTGCGCTACCGCAGCTGGAACGACCAGCAGACCGGCCAGAAGCGCAGCGCGCTGGAGGTCGTGGTGGACGAGCTGGAGTTCATGAGCGGCCAGCAACAGCAGCAGGGCTACGCGCCACAGCAGTACGCGCCCCAGGCGGCCCCGCAAGCGCCGCATGCCCGCACGTACGGCCAGGGACGCCCCGCCCCGGCACCTGCGCCGCAGCAGCCCGCGCCGCAGCAGCAGGCCATGCCGCAGCAGCAGGCCATGCCCGATCTGTACGACGAGGATATCCCGTTTTAGGGAAGGCGACGGCGACACTATGGGCATGGTTATACACGACGACTTCTGGGCGGCCGCGCAGGCCATGCCCGAGAAGCAGCGCGCGCCGTTCATCTACGCCATCGTCGAGTACCGGTTCACGGGCAAGGAGCCGCAGGGCAGCCCCGCGTGGCTGCCTACCTTCCTGGTGCTCAAGGGCAGGCTCGACATGGGCGACGAGAAGAGCGAGCGCGCAAGGAAGGCGGCCAACGCCCGCTGGGGCAACAGGCCGGGGAAGGAAGACGCGGTGGACGATGCGGCGGCACGGGCGCAAGCCGATGCGCAAGCACATGCGGGAGCATATGCGGATACAGATGCAGTCGCACATGCGCAAGCAGATGCGGATGCACATGCAGGCGCATCGAGTTGCGGCAATGCAGAGGTTGAGGTTGAGGTTGAGTATATAGATAACCCCTTAATCCCCTTTGACGAAATCGTGCATGCGCTCAACGAGGCAGCCGGCACCCGCTACCGCTCAAGCAGCGCCAAGACCCGCAGGCTGATACACGCCCGCTGGGCCGAGGGCTACCGCCTCCCCGACTTCCTGGCCGTCATCGACACGATGGCAGCCGAGTGGGCGGGCGACCCGAAGATGGCCAAGTACCTGCGGCCCTCCACGCTGTTCTCGCCGAAGTTCGAGGACTACGTGAACCGCGGCCCGAGGACCCGGAAGGAGGCCGACGGCTATGCCGAGTACGACTGAGTGCCCCCACTGCGGGGCGCAGCTGGAGGTCCGCTACGTGGTGCTGGCTGGCCGCCGCACCTTCTGCGGCTGGAAGCCGTGCGGCTGCCCGGGTGCCGTGGCGGAGCGCGACGAGCGTTCGCGCCTTGAGGCCAGGGCCAAGGCCGAGGAGGCCGCAGCCAAACGCCGCCGGGCCTACGAGCGGGCCGGAATCAAGCCCCGCTTCATGACAGCCGCCTCCCCCATGGCCGAGGGCATTGCCGCGAAGGTTGAGCAAGGGCGCGGGGCGTACATCTGCGGCCCCGTGGGAACCGGCAAGACCCACCTGGCGAGCGCCGTGGCGCGGCTCCTGGTGGACGGCGGCACCAGCGTGAGGGTGACCGACATGCTGGGCGTGCTGGCCGCCATCAAGGGCACCTACGGCGGCGACGGCACCGAGGACGGCGTGCTGTCCAGGCTCTCCCGCGTGGGGTGCCTTGTGCTGGACGACCTGGGCAAGGAGTCCCCCACCGACTGGACGCTGGGGCAGGTGTTCCGCGTCGTGAACGACAGGTACGAGAACATGAGGCCCGTGGTCGTGACCACGCAGTACGGCAAGGGCGACCTCATACGCCGCCTGGCCAAGAACGGCGACGAGGAGACGGCGGTGGCCATCGTGAGCCGCCTGTCGGAGATGCTGTCTCTTATACACATCTGACGCTGCCGACGACTAGTCGAGTGTAGA
>USEK01000006.1 GCA_900553705.1 uncultured Collinsella sp. | reverse complement strand
ACGAGATTCCTCTACGTCTCGTGGGCTCGGAGATGTGTATAAGAGACAGCTACCGCCACGTTCAAACAGCTCGCCGGCAAGAAACTCGCCATCGTGCCCATCCTGCGTGCGGGCCTTGGCATGGTCGACGGCATCCTCGACCTGGTGCCCTCCGCTCGCGTGGGCCACATCGGCATGGAGCGCGACGAGGTCACCCACGAGCCGCACGAGTATTACTGCAAGATGCCCAAGGATATCGACCAGCGCATCTGCCTGGTCGTCGACCCCATGCTCGCCACGGGCGGTTCGGCCGAGATGGCCATTAGCTACCTGCGCGAGCGCGGTGTCAAGGACATCCGCATGCTGTGCATCGTCGCGGCCCCCGAGGGCCTCAAGTCGCTGACTGAGAAGGACCCTGATGTGCATATCTATACCTGCGCCATCGACGACCATCTCAACGAGGCTGCCTACATCGTTCCCGGCCTGGGCGACGCCGGCGACCGCATCTACGGCACGCTCTAGTCGCTGGGCTAAGATGGCCGCGGCTGCAAATACGAAGAAACGGTGCGCGCGGACGAACAAAAGGCGACCGCGCGCACTCCTGTTAACGGACGTTTTGCCCTGCAGGGTTCGAGAAAAACGTATTACCGTACCTGCGGCATAAAGAAGGTCTTAAGAAAACGAACAGGTGCGTATTAACCGATGCTTTTTCGGTTGTACTTTAGCGATTGGCTCGTACAATAGTCACCAATGTTTGGCGGGAACTGTTCTGTGAAGCGTTAAAAAGGAAAGTGAGGACGCCAGTGTTTCAGATAGCCGATCTGCTCGCTATCGTTGCAGGCGCCATCGCGGGCGCAATTGCCTTCCTTCCCTTTGTCTTTACGCTCAAGCCGGTTCTTGACGATAAACAGAATGCGGACATGCTCAAGGGTATGGTGAGTCTGGCGGTCTCGGCAATCGCCCTGCTCGTCTTTACCTTGGTTGTGTTTGTGTTGTTCGGAGAGGCATTTCGCATGTTCCTCCTGGGCGAGGCGATCGGCTTCGTGGCCTTTATGGCCGCCTGCACGGTTCGCGTCGCCAAGGCGCTGCGAGATCCTCATGAGGTCGAAAGGTAAGTCGTGGAAATTTTTGAAAAGCTGCCTGATGAGATTAATCATCTGGTCAGCGAGTTCAGCTCCACCCCTGTCGTGGGCGATCTGAGCTGCGGCATCACGCAGTACTCGTTTTGGCTGATCGTCTCCACGATCGTGCTCCTGATCGTCCTGGCCGTGTTCAAGAAGAAGCAGGCGTTGGTCCCCAAGGGCTTCTTCGTCAACGGTTTCGAGTACATCATCGAGTACGTCGAGAACGATATCGGCAAGGGTGTCGTGGGTGAGAACTGGAAGAAGCACTTCCCGTTCCTGTGCTCGCTTTTCCTGTTCATCCTGATCAATAACATGATCGGCCTGATTCCGGGAATGAAGCCCGGCACCGGCGCAATCGGCTCCACCGCCGCACTCGCCATTTTCGCCTTCGTGTACTTCATCTACTACGGATGCAAGGCTCACGGCGTGATCGGCTACATCAAGAGCCTCGCCCCGCAGGGCGTGAGCTTCCCGATGAACGTGCTCGTGTGGGTCGTCGAGCTTTTCTCGACCTTCCTGCGCCTCATCACGCTTGCCGTCCGTCTGTTCTGCAACATGTTCGCAGGACACGTGGTCATGGGCTCGTTCGCCATCATGGCGAGCATGTTCATGCAGCCGCTGCTTCAGCAGGTTTCCGCGGCCCACGCCGTCGGCGCCCTGCCTTCGCTGGCCTGGCTTGCCATCCTCATCCTGATCTATGCGATCGAGCTTGTGGTCGGCGCCATCCAGGCTTACGTCTTCACGGTCCTTACCGCCGTGTATGTCTCCGAGGCAGAGGAGGTCGCGGAGGAGGAGTAGTCTTCCGTTCGCGCCTTAAAGGTAAGGTAATTCGTTAAACCGCCGGTGCCCGTACCCATGGAGCCCGGCAGTTATAAAAAGGTTATCCTGCGTGAAATAAGACACGCACGACAAAGGAGGAATCGTGGGAGTTATCGGTTACGGTCTCGGTGTTATCGGCGCTGGTCTTGCTATCGGCCTGTCTGCTCTGGGTGCTACGGGTGCTATGGCCCGTCAGCCTGAGGTCCAGGGCCGCGTGTTCACCGTCTTCATCATGGGCTCCGCTTTCGGCGAGGCTCTGGCTCTGATCGGCTTCGTTGTCGCGCTGATCGTTAAATAGCACGGAGCGTCAAGTATGAATCTTTCATCCCAGAAGAGCGCGATCGCACTCTCCGCGTCCGCGGCCGCGCTGCTCATGCCGGTTTCCGCGTTCGCCGAGGACGGCGCTGCCGGTGCGGACATCCTCATCCCTAAGATGGCGGAGTTCATCCCGGCGCTTATCGCCTTCCTGATTATCTGGATCGTGCTGGCCAAGGTCGCCCTGCCGGGCATCATGAAAACCATGGAGGAGCGCGGCAAGAAGATCGAGGAGAGCCTCGACGAGGCCGAGAAGACCAAGCAGGAGGCTATCGCCAAGCGCGCTGAGTCCGACTCGATCGTCACCGACGCCCGTCGTCAGGCTGCCGACATCGTTCTCGAGGCCCGTAAGGACGCCGAGTCCGAGCGTGCCCGTATCATCGAGGCTGCTCACAAGGAGGCCGAGGAGATCATCGCCAAGGCCCATACGACCGTCGAGGACGAGCGCAAGTCCATCTACGCCGGTGCCGCGAGCTCCATCGCCGACCTGTCCGTTGCCGTCGCCACCAAGATCGTGGGCGAGGCACTCGAGGACGATGCCGAGCAGAAGAAGCTCATCGAGCGCTACATCCAGGAAGCAGGTAGCCTGAATGCCGACTAGCCGCTATCAGGACAAGGTGCTCGAGACCTACGCGCGTTCCCTTTTGGAAGCCGCCAAGGCCGAGAACCATGTGTTCGAGGACCTCGAGATGATCGAGCGCTTGGCTTCTGCCAGCCCCGAGATCATCGCCGTGCTCGACACCATGTCCAAGCGCGACCAGCTCGACCTTCTTCCCAAGGTGGCAGCTGCCTTTAAGTATGTTGCCGAGGAAGACGAGGATGTAGTGGGCGTGACCGTCACCACGGCGATCCCGCTCGACGACGAGCTGCGTCAAACCATCACTAAGAAATGCGAGCAGGACTTCGGCCGCAAGGTATTCCTTATCGAGCAGGTTGACCCGTCTATCGTGGGCGGCCTGGTGCTCGAGGCCCGCGGCGAGCGTCGTGACATTTCCGTCAAGACGCAGCTGCGCATCGCGCAGGAGACCCTCGCAAACTCTGCTAATTCGTACGGAGGTGAAGCCTAATGTCCGAAACCCTCAATGCCCAGGATATCGCCAAGAAACTGCAGGAGCAGCTCACGAGCCTCTCCGCGACGGTCGATACGCATGAGGTTTCAACGGTCGACGAGGTAGGCGACGGCATCGCGCGCGTCTCCGGCCTCAAGAGCGCCATGGCAGGCGAGCTTCTGGAGTTCAAGAGCTCCGATACCGGTGAGACCGTCTTCGGCCTTGCCCAGAACCTTGACCGTGACGAGGTCGGCGCCGTTCTGTTCGGTGCCGTCGACTCCATCAAGGAAGGCGACGAGTGCCGCACCACTGGCCGCATTATGGATATCCCCGTGAGCCGTGCCATGCTCGGCCGCGTCGTCAATCCGCTCGGCCAGCCCATCGACGGCCTGGGCGACATCGTCGCCACGCACCGTCGCCCCATCGAGTTCAAGGCTCCCGGCGTCATCGATCGTACCCCGGTGTGCGAGCCGGTTCAGACCGGTCTGCTCGCTATCGACTCCATGGTGCCTATTGGCCGCGGTCAGCGTGAGCTCATCATCGGCGACCGTAAGACCGGTAAGACCGCCATCGCCATCGACGCTATCCTCAACCAGCGCGGCAAGGGCGTGGTCTGCATCTATGTCGCCATCGGCCAGAAGGCCTCCACGGTTGCCAACATCCGCGAGACCCTCGCTCAGCACGGTGCGCTCGACTACACCATCATCGTTTCGGCCACCGCTGCCGATTCCGCCCCTATGCAGTACATCGCGCCTATGGCCGGTGCCGCTATCGGCGAGTTCTTCATGTACAACGGCGAGGACGGCAAGCCCGCCAGCGAGACCAACCCCGGCGGCCACGTGCTCGTCATCTACGACGACCTGTCCAAGCAGGCTGTGGCCTACCGTCAGATGTCGCTGACGCTGCATCGTCCGCCCGGACGCGAGGCCTATCCTGGCGACATCTTCTACCTGCACTCTCGTCTGCTCGAGCGTGCCGTCAAGATGTCCAAGAAGAACGGTTACGGCTCCATGACGGCACTGCCGATCATCGAGACCCAGGACGGCGACGTCTCGGCCTACATTCCGACCAACGTCATTTCCATTACCGATGGTCAGATCTACCTGCAGTCCGAGCTCTTCTTCCAGGGTCAGCGCCCGGCAGTCGACGTGGGCATCTCCGTGTCCCGCGTCGGTGGCGACGCTCAGACCAAGGCTATGAAGCAGGTTGCCGGCAACCTTCGCCTGGACCTCGCTTCGTACCAGGAGCTCGCTGGCTTTACGCAGTTCGGCTCCGACCTCGACGAGGCTACTCAGAAGCAGCTGACCCATGGTGCTCGCATGACCGAGCTCCTGAAGCAGCCGCGTTACAAGCCGTTTGAGGTTGGCGAGCAGATCGTTACGCTGTTCGCTGGCAACGAGGGCTTCCTGGATGACCTGGAGATCGCCGACGTGCTGCCCTTCCGTGCCGAGCTCATCGAGTACATGGACAATGGCTTTGGTTCGCTGCTCGACAAGGTTCGCGCCAAGAAGATCGATGATGACACCAAGGCTGAGCTCTTGCGCGTCATCGGCGACTTCAAGCAGCAGTTCATGGCCAAGCACCATTCGGATGTTTCTGGATCAGAGGAGAACTAAGCCCCATGGCCAACCTTCGCGACATTAAGAAGCGAATCTCCTCGGTTACCACGACCAAGCAGATCACGCGCACGATGGAGATGGTCTCTACGGCCAAGATCCGTCGTGCCCTCGATCGCTCCAAGCAGGCCGAGCCCTATAAGGAGGCGCTGACCGACGTCATGTTGACGGTCGCCGGCGACGCCTCCTGTTCGGGCACCGATCCCATGCTGCAGAAGCATGAGAGCGTTAAGCGTGGCCTGATTGTCGTTATTGCCTCGGACCGCGGCCTTGCCGGCGGTTTCAATACGACGGTGGAGCGCACGGCCGAAAAGCTCGCCGCTTCTTGGGCGAACGACGGCATCGAGTGCGAGATCATCGCGTGCGGGCGTAAGCCGGCCACGTATTTCCGTGACCGCGCAAACGTTGTCATGCACTTTGAGGGCAACTCCTCTGAGCCCGATTTCAATCAGGCCCGCATGATCTCCTCTCATATCTGCGATGCGTATCGTGCCGGTGAGCTTGACCGTGTCGAGCTTGTCTACCACCACGCCAAGAACCGCGTGGATCAGGAGCTTCGCGTCGAGCATCTGTTGCCGCTCGACCCCGAGATGATCGCTATGGCCCACGGTCCGCGTAAGAACGAGACCGACGCCCCTAAGCGCATCTCGTCCACGTTCGAGTTCGTGCCCTCTCCCGAGCATGTTCTCGGCAAGCTTGTGCCGTCTTACATCCTGACGGTCATCTACCAGGCCCTGATCGATTCGGCGGCTGCCGAGCAGGGTGCACGCCGCAAGGCCATGCACTCCGCGACGGAAAACGCCACCGCGATCATCTCGACCCTTACCCGCACGTATAGTCGCGTGCGCCAGGCTTCGATCACGACCGAGATTAACGAGATCGTCGGCGGAGCCTCAGCATTGGAGGAACAGTAATGGCTAATAACACCGTAAAGCTTGCGGTCGAGGAAGCCACCAAGAAGACGACTGCCGGTGATGGTCGCATCGTGCGAATCATCGGCCCTGTCGTCGACGTCAAGTTTGACGGCGCGGTGCCCCCGATCTACAACGCGCTCACGGTCGAGGCCGAGACCCCGATCGGTCATCTGAGCACGATCCTCGAGGTCGAGAGCCAGCTTCCGGGCGGCGTCGTCCGCACGGTTGCCATGTCCTCGACCGACGGCCTGCAGCGCGGCCTCATCGCCACCGATACCGGTGAGCCCATGAAGATGCCCGTTGGCCCCAAGACGCTCGGCCGAATTTGGAACGTTATGGGCAAGCCCGTCGACGGCAAGCCCATGCCCGAGGTGGAGGAGTTCTACCCCATCCACCATGCAGCGCCCCGTTTCGACGAGCTCACCACCAAGACCGAGATCTTCGAGACCGGCATCAAGGCCGTCGACCTGCTCGAGCCCTACATCCGTGGCGGCAAGACCGGCCTGTTCGGCGGCGCCGGCGTCGGCAAGACCGTTCTGATTCAGGAGCTTATCAACAACCTCGCCCAGGAGCACGGCGGCACCTCGGTGTTCACCGGTGTCGGCGAGCGTACCCGCGAGGGCACCGACCTGTTCCTCGAGATGAGCGAGTCTGGCGTTATCGACAAGACCTGCTTGGTCTATGGTCAGATGAACGAGCCGCCCGGAGCGCGTCTGCGCATCGGTCTGGCCGGCCTTACCACCGCTGAGTACTTCCGCGATCGCGGCCAGGACGTTCTGCTGTTCATCGACAACATCTTCCGCTTCTCCCAGGCAGGTTCCGAGGTTTCCGCCCTGCTGGGCCGTATGCCGTCCGCCGTTGGTTACCAGCCCACGCTGGCAACCGAGATGGGCGACCTCCAGGAGCGCATTACCTCGACCAAGACGGGCTCCATTACCTCCGTCCAGGCTGTCTACGTCCCCGCAGACGACCTGACCGACCCGGCGCCTGCCACGACGTTTACGCACCTCGACGCCACCACGGTTCTTTCGCGTAGCATTTCGTCGCTCGGCCTGTTCCCGGCTATCGACCCGCTCGCATCTTCCTCCGACGCTCTCGATCCCTCGATCGTCGGCGAGGAGCACTACCGTGTCGCTGTCAAGGTCCAGGAGCTCCTGCAGGAGTACTCCGACCTTCAGGACATCATCGCCATTCTGGGTATGGACGAGCTGTCCGAGGAGCAGCGCCTTACGGTCAACCGTGCCCGTAAGATTCAGCAGTTCCTCTCGCAGTCCTTCCACGTCGCCGAGAAGTTCACCGGCAACCCCGGTGTCTACGTCCGCGTCGAGGATACCGTCCGCTCTTTTGCCGAGATTGTCGACGGCAAGGCCGATGACCTGCCCGAGCAGGCTTTCCGCTATGCTTCCACGATTGAGGACGTGCGCGAGCGCGCCCGCAAGATGGGGGAGAAGTAGGTTATGCGTATCCGCATCGTGTGCCCCGTGAGCTGCGCCTATGAGGGCGACGCTGCGTTTGTGTCGATTCCGTCCACGGATGGCGAGTTTGGCGTTCTGCCTGCTCACTCCAGCGAGATCTGCACGATCGACCGCGGTTACGTTCGCGTTTCCGATAAGGCCATGGGCACTGTCGACCACACGTTTGCCGTGGCCGGCGGCTATGCCCAGGTTGCGGACGATGTCGTGACCGTTCTCGCCGAGCGCGCTTGCGATTTGGCGACCGTCGATGCCGACAAGCTTAAAGCTGATATTCAAGGTTTTGAAGAGAAGCTGGGTAATTTGTCGGAGGATGATGCACGCCGCGCCTACCTCTATAATGAAATCGCATGGTGTAAGCTCAAGCTTGCCCAATAGTCAAACGATTTAGCGTTCGACCATTTGCGAACACATCATGCCCGGGATGGCTTGGCCACCCCGGGCATGCTTTTTGAAAGGGTAGACCTTGGATATTATCCGCGTTGAGGGTGGCCACGCCATCGGAGGCTCCGTGCCCGTTTCGGGCGCCAAGAACTCCGCACTCAAACTCATGGCGGCAACGCTTCTGGCGCCGGGCAAGACGACGCTGCAGAACGTGCCCGATATTTCCGATGTCCACGTGATGGGCAAGGTGCTCAAGGGCATGGGCGCTACGATCGATGTTCTCGACGAGCACACGCTCGAGATTGATACCTCTCAGGTCGATTCATGGGAGGCCCCCTACGAGCTCGTTGCCAAGATGCGCGCTTCCACCGCCGTCATGGGACCCCTGCTGGGCCGCTTCCATCGCGCCAAGATCGCCATGCCGGGCGGCTGCAACCTGGGTGCTCGCAAGATCGATATGCACATTCTTGGTCTTGAGGCCCTGGGCGTTGAGTTCGATACCGCCCACGGTTACATCAACGCTAATGCGCCCCAAGGTCTGCGCGGTACCACCGTCACGCTCGAGTTCGCCAGCGTCGGTGCGACCGAGAACCTCATCATGGCCTCCGTGCGCGCACAGGGCACCACGGTTATCGACAATGCCGCCCGCGAGCCCGAGATCGTCGATCTCGCTAACATGCTCAACGAGATGGGCGCCAAGATTGTTGGCGCCGGTACGCCCGTCGTGACTATCGAAGGCGTGGAAGAGCTCCATCCCGTTACCCATCGCGTGGTGGGCGACCGCATCGAGGCCGGTACCTTTATCGTTGCCGGTGCGTTGATGGCCGACGATCGCGGTGTCGATGTCACGGGCTTTTGCCCCATTCACTTGGGCATGGTGCTCAAGAAGATGGAGCTCATGGGTATCGACTGCGAGCGCGTCGAGGATGGCGTCCATGTGAACCGTGCCGAGCGTATCAAGCCGGTCGACATCCAGACGCTTCCGTTCCCCGGTTTCCCGACCGACATGCAGGCGCAGATTATGGTGCTCTCCGCCCTCTCCGACGGCAGTTCCGTTATTACCGAAAACATCTTCGAGAATCGCTTTATGTTTGCCTCTGAGCTGGTGCGCATGGGTGCCGACATTCGTATCGAGAGCCATCATGCCATGATTCATGGCGTCAAGGGCTTCTCGGGTGCACAGGTTACCTCGCCCGATCTGCGCGGCGGAGCGGCCCTCGTCGTAGCGGGCTTGATCGCCGACGGGACGACCGAGGTTTCGGCTATCCATCACATCAAGCGCGGCTACGAGCAGTTTGTCGAAAAGCTGCAGGCGCTTGGCGCGCATGTCGAGCATGCTACCGTCCCCGATCCCGTCATCTACTAATACAGGTTGCCTATGTTTAATAAAAAGCCCCTCGCGGATACCACCACCCGAAGACCCTCAACTGGTGCGCAGGCCAAGATCTACAGTCGCGATAACGTGGCTCGCTATTCCGAGCGCGCTCGTCAACGTCGCCGTAGCCACACGATTCGTCACGTCGCGCTCATTGTCGTGCTTGGCGTGCTGCTGAGTGCCACTACCGCTGCCGGCCTGTGGTTTGCCACCATTATGGGCAAGCTCGGCGATTCTAATGTCATTACTGACAATCTGCGTCGGGTTCTGGTTGACACCGATGAGGCAAAGGATCCGTTCTACGTGCTGCTTCTTGGCACCGACGGCCGTCCGGGCGAGGATACGTATCGTGCCGACTCGATTATCCTGGCACGCATCGACCCCACGCAAAAGCAGGCGACGCTCATTTCCGTTCCGCGCGACACCAAGGTCGAGTACAAGGGCGAGACCATGAAGATCAACGCCTGCCATACCGTTGGCGGCGCCGAGGCCATGGTCGAGGCGGTCAACGAGCTGTGCGGTGTTCAGATTTCCCACTATGCCGAGGTCAGCTTCGACGGCATGCAGGCGCTGATTGATTCGGTTGGCGGTATCGACATTAACGCAACCGATGATGTTGACGACCCCGAGCACCTGGATATTAAGATTACCGCTGGCCAGCAGCATATGGACGGTGCCACCGCCCTTACCTATGCCCGCTGCCGCTACACCTATGCCGACGGCGATTACACGCGCATGCGCCACCAGCGTCAGGTGCTTGGCGCCCTTGCCAACCAGATTCTCAATAACTTCGATGCCACGAAGATCTTTGGCCTGGTTAATTCGCTGTCCGATATGCTCGTGACCGATATGAGCGTTCAGGATATCGTGGCTACGGTCAACGCCATGCGCGGTATGGATGTCGACGGTATCTACTCGGCCAACCTGCCCTCGTACGCCGACGACAGCACCATGATCGACGGTGTGAGCTACGTCTTTGTCTACGAGGACGAGCTCAAGGAAATGATGGAGCGCGTCGATGCCGGCAAGGATCCCAAGGGTCCCAACACCATGGGTCTTTCCGACGGCTCCAGCTCTACGATCGGTGACCTGAACAACAACACGTCTGACGACTACGCAAACGGCACCGCAACCTCATCGGTCAGCTCTGACGATTCCGATGACTCAAGCGATTCAAGCGATTCGGACTACTACGAAGAGCCCACCGGCGACGGCAACGGCTACGAAGCCAACTACTAGAGTTACGGCGTTTTACCAAACGCCGTAACGGCTCGACGCTGCGCGGGCCGCATTTGGACAATCTGACGTTCAACTTCAAGGGTGCGACCAGAAGGTCAGCGCCCTTTCGTTTCGCGTCACCTTGTCTCAAATGCGGCCCGCTCGCTCATATGACCCAATCCGCTGTCAAGGGCCACAATGGCCCCGCCGACCGCTTGCAATCGGTCGGCGGGGCCTGCCGTTGAACCCGTCCCGGTCCGCCCCCGGCATGTCGTCGACGCCTTCGGCTCAGTCTCATATCCGCGGATACCGCTCCGGCGGCCCGCAATCCTCTCCTTCGGCGGGGTTCCCCAAGTCTGTCGACGCGGATGCGGCGGCCGCCGCGCGCACAGCGAGAACGGGGGTGTCCCCGAAGGCTGCCCGGCTCGCCGGGACGGGGGCTATGTCTATTCGCCGGCCTCCCGGCACATCGCGCCGAGTGCCCACAGCCACCTCACGAGCTCGGCGGCGGTGGCGGCGTTCGCCTTCGCCTGGGGCATGCCCCTCTCGAGCATCTCCTCGCGTCGCCGGAGCAGGCGCTCGGACCCCTTCCTCCCGTGCATCCTTATCTCGAGGGGGACGCCGGAGCCCTTGGGCATCAGCTTCGGCTGGTGGCCGGCCTGGGCGTAGCACCAGGACCCCTCGACCGCCAGCTTCCTGACGAGCGCGTTGCCGGCCCCGCTGATCCCGCCGAGGCGCACGGAGTCCGCGCTCGACCTCTGCTTCGGGGCGAGGCCGAAGTAGGCCGTCACCTGCCTGCCGGAGCGGAACCTCGAGAAGTCGCCGACCTCGGCCGCGAAGGCGGCGGCGAGCGCGAACCCGCACCCCTTGATCGACTGGAGCGCCTCGACCTCGGCCGAGAGGGGGCCCGCCGCGACGGCGGCCCTGTATTCGGCGAGGACGGCCTCCCTCGTCTCGTCGGCCGCCTCGACCTCGTTCCTCAGCGCCGCAAGCGCCCGGATGCCGCCGTCGTCGGCGGGGTGTATGCCGTCGAGCCACCTGAGGAAGCCGTACGTCCAGTACTTCCGGGGGTTGCCGGCCGGCGTCGTGCCGCCGTAGGCGTAGCCGCGGCGGGCGAGGAACGCCAGGAGCCGCTGCTTCGCCGCCGCGAGCCTCGCGGTCGCCGCGTCGTGGGCCCCGGCGAGGTCCCTGAGCCCCTCGATCTCGGGGGACGGCACCCATACCGGGGAGATATCGTGCGACAGTATCGCCTTGGCCATCCTGGCCGCGTCGTTGCGGTCGTTCTTGGACGAGAGGTCGGCCGCCGACCTCGGGACCTTGGAGACGGCCGCGACGACGCAGTCGACGCCGAGCCCGGAGAGCTCCCTCTGCGGGGCGAAGCCGAGGTAGCCGCTCTCGTAGGCGGCGAGAGACGGGCCGGGGAAGCCCGACATCCACTCCGCGACCTCGCCCCACGGGTTGCCTCGGAACCTCCTCGTCACTGCCTCGCCCGTCTCCGCGTCGAGCGCGCAGACGGTGGTGGACCTGAGGTGTACGTCCATTCCGAAGGCGGTAGAATATCTAGGCACGGGAGCCTCCCAACCTCGTTGCGGCGCGGCTGCGCCTCTGGCACTTCAACAACATTGTCGCAGCCCCGACCCGCGGTCACGAGCGGGGGCTCCTGTCGTTTCCGTGCCCTCGGATTGGGTCATAGTGTCTGTCGTTGCCGAAACATCGGCGTTGCCGGACTAGTCATTGGGGACGTTCATAAATGACTACTCAGGAATGAGCGTGGATAATCTCCCGTTTTTGGCCTGTGTGCAGGCTCAAAGTGGGAGATTATCCACGCTCGCTTTAATTTGCCTGGGCTGCGATGCCTATCTAATCGGCTCGGCGTCTTCCCTGAGAATCGAAAGATACTCTTCATACCCGTACTGCCGGTATCTCTGTCTTGACTCGTCGAGCGGACGGAGGATACCCAATTCTTCAAATGATTTGACGAGCGAGCTCGCGGTACTCCTGCCGATATCGAGTTGGGCAGCGATGAATGCGGTGTCGACGATGGGGTGCTCTTCAAGAATGCCCAACAGCCTTTGCCCGTTTGCAGCAGTCCTTCCGAGATTTTCGGTAATGGTTGCTGTGGAACGGTTATGGAGGTCAACAAGGTTTTTTAAAGACCCTACCGAGTCCTCCGCACTCTCGAGAAGACTGTTGCAGAAAAACTCTATCCATTCCTCGTAAGTGCCTCTCTCCCTTACGGATGTGAGTTGCCGGTAGTACTCGCTTCGATTTTTCTTGAACTGGAACGATGGATAGAACAAGCAAGAATGAAGAACGCCATCATTGATGAGCATAAGTGTAATGAGAAGCCTGCCCAGGCGACCGTTTCCATCTAGGAATGGATGGGCAGTTTCAAATTGGTAATGGACGAGCGCCGCCCGCACAATCGGATCCATTTCGACTTGAGGCTCATTGATAAAGCGTTCGAGGTCCTGGAGCGTGTTACTCAAATCTTCAATGTTTGGAGGGACAAACGATGCGGTTGCAATGGTGCAGCCTGAGGGGCCAATCCAGTTTTGTGAGGAGCGCAGCTCGCCTGGATTCTTCTCCGTTCCGCGCACTCCGTCCAGCAGGACCGCATGAACTTGCCTAAGAAGTCTCGTGCACAAGGGCATCTTTTTGAGCAGTTCTACGCCGCGGTCGACAGCACGGACGTAATTCACGACGTCTGCGACATCTTTATGATGGAGTTGTGTTTGCGATGGACTAAGTAGGTCGTCAAACGTGCACTGGGTTCCCTCAATTTGCGAAGAAAGGAGTGCTTCTTTGCGCACGTACATTGTCAGATACATATCGGCGTTGGGAACAAAGTAGAGCATGCCTTCAAGCTCTCCAAGCTTTCGTGAGCATGCGGAAAGCGTGCGATAGGTTTCCTCGGTGAGGTTTAGCTGCCTCAATGATTGCAAGGGCGTTGGAAAAAACGAATAGTAAGCCAATTTCCCCGATAGATTATTGCGGAGCGTTCCCTGGCCGTTCTCCTCGATTTGCATCGCGCCCTCCATATCTTTAGTGCCGGAAACTCGTTATTAGGCCAATCATATCAATTCTAATAACGAGTTTAAGGATTAAATAGTTATTAGAATTGATGTAAACAATCTAATGATGAGAAGTCGTTATTACTTGACCATGGAGCTCGGCTTGGTACAAGGGGGGTTATCCAAAATGAGAGCGGATAATCTCCCGTTTTTGGCTCGGTGACGGCCTCAAAGTGGGAGATTATCCACGCTCGTTAGTTAAGCGTCCGAAAATCCACACTCGCCAAACCTACCAAAAAGGGACAGGTTTATTTTGGCACGTTTCGGTCGGTATCAGGAAGTGTCAGGGACGGGGCGGCGGCAGGACTCGAGAGCGAAAAGAAGTATCGGGTTTGGCGTGCCCGCTTCTGCCCGTCCCGCGCGTGGGCGATACTCGGCTTATCGAACCGCGATGCAAAGGAGATGCTCATCCCACGAGCACTACCGAGAAGGGCTTGCGATTCGAGTCCCCACCTTAGCATTTGAACCATTTGGCACTATAATTACCGTAGGCATGCGCACAACGTTGCGCTTAATCAAGAGGAGAAAACGTATGGGTCTGTTTGATATGTTCAAGAAGAAGGCTGAGCCCGCGGCTGCCGCTGCTCCGGCCTCCATCTCTGCTTCTGCCGGCGCCGACGTGCTGTGCTCGCCCGTCAAGGGCAAGGTCATCAAGATGGCCGACGTGCCCGATCCCGTCTTTGGTGGCGAGGTTCTGGGCAAGGGCTGTGCCGTGTGGCCCGAGGACGATCTGGTCTACGCTCCCTGCGACGGCAAGGTGACCGTCACCATGGGTCACGCCGTGGGTCTGCAGTCCGATAGCGGCATCGAGGTTCTGGTGCACGTTGGCGTCGATACCGTCAACATGAACGGCGATGGCTTCGAGGGCTTCGTCAAGGCCGACGACGTTGTGAAGGCTGGCCAGCCCATACTCAAGATCGACCGCGCCAAGATCGCCGCTGCCGGTTACAAGGACTGCGTCGTCGTGGCCGTGTCCAACACCGCCGAGTTTGCCGATGTCGAGCTCACCGTTGAGGCAGAGTCCGCCGTCGCCGCCGGTGACGCCATCGTCAAGGTCGTCCGCAAGTAAACTGCGGCGTCCAAAGGATGTGCAAGGGTGGTCGGGTTTTCCGGCCACCTTTTTTATTGCACCGTGGGGAAGCGTTTTATTGCACGTTGGGCGGGCTTGCAAACCGTTCGGACGCTAAAACGAACCGACCACGCCTTCGCGTTGCCGAGGGTGTTCATAAGTGGATAGTATGGGCTTACTTATTACAACGTGTGCCGCGTCCGGGAAGCGCGGTGCCGCTCATTGGGAGGAACAACATGAAAAAGAAGCTGCTGCTTGCGCCCCTCATGGCCGTCTTGGTTGCATGCGTGGTCGTGCTTTCCGGCTGTGGAGGTCCTTCGGTTGAGGAGCTCATCACCGAGGATCTTACGACGCAGTTTGACGAGGTCAAGAACGGTGGCGACGACTTCCTCTCTGGTCTGGAGGAGGCTTCGGGCGACGAGTTCGAGCAGCTGGGTATCGATCCCAAGGAGTATGCCAAGACCTATCTCGAGGGCTTTGACTACAAGATCGGCGACGTGACGGTCGACGAGGACAAGGGTGTCGCGACCGCCGAGGTCTCTATCACCTGCAAGTCTATGAACAAGATCGTCGAGGACTTCTCCACCCAGTATCAGGAGAAGGTCGCCGCGCTTGATACGGTTCCTTCCGATGACGAGCTGTACAAGATGGCCGGTCAGGTTATGGTCGATGTGACCAAGGCCACCGAGCCCAGGAAGACCACGGTTATCTTCAAGTACACCTGCAACGACGACGGCGAGTGGTCTGCCGACGACTCCGTCAACTCCGAGATGATGGATGCAATGCTGAGCTAGTTCGTTGCGGCGTTTTACCAAACGCCGCAACTGCTCGACGTTGCGCGGGCACCAGAGCGACAACTTGTCATTCAAAGAGGACGGTATGACCAGAAGGTCTATGCCGTCCTCTTTTCATGCCAATTTGTTCGCTCTGGTGTCCGCTCGCTGTCCGTCCTCTACCTGCGGCGTTGCCATTGTTGGGGTAGTCGTTGGGGCGTTCTTGTCTGACTAGTCGTTTAAGAACGTCCCCAACGACTACTTTCCGCGCAACAGCATTGTCGCAGCTGCGTTAAGCAGTGTCGCTCGTTACTCGCCCAGGATTAGCGCTGCGAGCTCGCCCTGGGTGTCCACCACGTAGTCGGCGCCGGCGGCTTCCAGCTCTGCGCGCCCGCGGAAACCCCAGCTGACGCCCGCACTCTTAAGGCCGGCGTTGTGGCCGGTCAGGATATCGACATTGGAATCGCCTACGTAGAGCGTGGTCGCCGGGTCGGCGCCTAGCTCTTCCATCACATGCAGCGTGACGGGTGCTTCGGGCTTGGGCGGAAACGCATCGACACGGCCCTGCACCAGCGCAAAGCGCTCGGAACCAAAATACTTTTCGATAAGCGGAGCCGCCGAGACGTGGTCCTTGTTAGTGAGCACGGCAAGCTGAACGCCCGCGGCGCGCAAGCGGTCGAGCATCTCGATCGTGCCGGCATAGGGAGCGGTGTGGTCTTCCTTGTGCTCGCCGTAGTAAGCCCTAAACTCGGCAAGCGTCTGCTCAAACATGCGGCCGTCGCCTGCGTACTCGGCGGGCATAAAGCGCTCAACCAGCTTGAGCATGCCGTTTCCCACCTTGTAGCGGTACTCGTCAACGGCAAACGTGGGCCAGCCGTGCGCCTCGCAGGTATGGTTGCCGGCGGCCGCCAGGTCCTCGAGCGTGTTGAGGATGGTGCCGTCCAGATCAAAAATCACATGGGAAAAAGCTGCTGCCATGAAAGCTCCCGTCATTGGGTTTCAAAACGCACCTCATAATACTGGGCATGCGTGCCGGGCATGTTTGGAATCTGAATATCTTTAATAGCCCTGAGCCTTTGTCGTTAGCAAATCCTCGGCAGCTGCTCTCCTACGAGCATGTCGAGGATGCGAGTCGATCCCCAGCCGGTGCGCACGCGCACGGCGGGACGGGCGCCCTCGGCAAGCGGCAGCACGCGACCGATGACGGCGGCATTCTCGCCGTAGCGGGCGGCGCGCATGGCGCTCAGCGCGGCATCGGCCTGCTCAGCCGGCACCACGGCAACCATCTTGCCCTCGTTTGCCACCTGCAGCACATCGTAGCCGAGCATCTCGCAGGCTGCCTGCACGTCGGGGCGCACGGGCACATCGTCCTCGTCGATCTCCATGGCAACGCCGCTGGCCTGCGCAAACTCGTTGAGCGTCGAGGCCAGGCCACCGCGCGTGGGGTCGCGGAAGCAGCGTGTGTCGGGTGCTGCGGAAAGCACATCGGCAATCAGGTGGTTGAGCGGCGCGGCGTCGCTTTCGATGGTGCTCGAAAACGCCAGACCCTCGCGTTGGCTCATGATAGCGATGCCGTGGTCGCCCAGTGTACCCGAGACCAGGATGACATCGCCGGGCTGGCAGTTTGCGCCGCTGAGCGCCACGCCCGCAGGCACCTCGCCCACGCCGGCGGTATTGATATAGACGCCGTCGGCCCCGCACCGCTCGACCACCTTGGTGTCGCCCGTGATTATGGACACGCCCGCCTCGTGCGCCGTCTCGGCCATCGTCTGCACAATCTGGCGGAGCCTATCCATGGGATAGCCCTCTTCGAGGATAAAGCCGCACGACAGGTAGCGCACGTTGGCGCCCGAGGTCGCGACGTCGTTGACGGTTCCGCACACGGCGAGGCGGCCGATGTTGCCACCGGGGAAGAACTGCGGCGAGACTACAAAGCTGTCGGTCGACATGGCGATGCGCCCGCTCGCGGGCAGCGCGGCGACGCCGGCATCGTTGCCTTCGAGCAGCTCGGGCGACCCAAAGGCATCCAAAAAGACCTCATCGATGATGCGTTTCATCATCTGGCCGCCGGAGCCGTGGCCCAGCAGGACGGTGCTATCGGTAACGCTATGGGACATATCGAAAACTCCAATCGTGGGTGGTGCCGGTGTGCGGGTGTGCCCGGGCTAGTCGCGGTAGCGGTAGTACGCCGCGCAGCTGCCCTCGGAGCTCACCATGCATGGGCCGACGGGGTGCTCGGGCGTGCAGGTGCGGCCAAAGAGCGGGCAGCTGCTCGGCGCAATGGCCCCGCGCAGCACGTCGCCGCAGCGGCACCCGCGCGGCTCGACCGTCGCCTCAACGGGCACGTCAAAGCGAGCGCGGGCATCAAAGCGCGAGAACTCGGGGCGGATGGAAAGGCCCGAGTTGGCAATCAGCCCCAGCCCGCGCCACGTGGTATCGCACGGCTCAAATACCTGCTCGACCAGCTGGCGCGCCACAGGATTGCCGTCGGCATTGACGCCGCGACGGTAGGCGTTGTCGATCGCGGGTTGCCCCTCAACAACCATCTGGACCAGCATGCAGATACCCTGCAAGATGTCGACCGGCTCAAATCCCGTTACCACGCCTGGAGTCTTAAACTCGTCGACCAAAAAGCTAAAGGGCGCCAAGCCCGTGATGGTGGCGACGTGGCCCGGCAGGATAAAGCCGTCGATGGTGGTCTCGGGATCGTTGGCAATCGCGCATAGCGCCGGCGGCGTGGTCTTGTGGGCGCAATAGACCGAGAAGTTTTGGAGTCCGCGTGCATCGGCCTCCAAAATGGCGGCGGCGATGGTGGGCGTTGTGGTCTCAAAGCCCACGCCCATAAAAATGACCGGGCGATCAGGGTTTTGCTCGGCTATATCGAGTGCATCGAGCGGGGAGTAGACGATGCGAATATCGCGCCCCGCCGCTTTTTGCGCAGCGAGCGAGGTGGATGATCCGGGCACGCGCATCATGTCGCCAAAGGTGGTGATGATGGCGCCGTCTATGTTGGCGAGCGCGATTGCGTGGTCGATGTCGCGGTTGGCGGTGACGCAGACGGGGCAGCCCGGGCCGCTCAGCAGCTTGAGCCCTGCCGGCATAATGGAGCGAAAGCCATAGCGCCCGATGCTCACAGTATGCGTGCCGCAGACTTCCATAAGGTTGATGGCGCGGTCGCCGACAAGCTCATGAATGCGCTCGATGAGCTCGCGAGCCAGCTTGGGATCGCGGAATGCCGAGAAGTCGATACCGGAGCGCGCCGGCTGCTCGGCCGCCACTAGTATGCCTCGGCCGGGTTGGTGGCAAGCTGGTCTTCTTCGACCAGCTCGGACATGGCATTAACGAGCTCGAGCGTTTCTTGCGCTTCCTGCTCGTCGACAATCTGGATGCCAAAGCCGGCGTGTACGAGAATGTAGTCGCCAACCTGCGCCGTCGGCACGAGTCGCAGCGACACGGGGCGCTCGATGCCCATCATGTCGACGGTGGCCTTGAGGTCGTCGTCGCGTTTGACTACTTTACCGGGAACGGCAAGGCACATATTGTTCCCCTTTTATACGCTTTGCGCTGGACGGGCGCTCAATAATCCATCAGTTGATGGTAGCGCTCGCGGGCGCTGCGGGCAAACGCGCTACACCTGTGAGACGGCGGCTTGTGGGCTGGCCGAACAGCCTATTGCGGTGCGACCTGTGCGAGGCGGGTGCGTGCGACTGCCGCCTGACCGTAGGCGATGCAGCCGTCGTTGACGGGTACGGAGTGAGGAACCAAGACAGTGAGACCCATGCTTTTGAGCTCGCGGGTGAGGAGCTGGAGCAAAAGTCGGTTCATGAACACGCCACCCGAGAGCGCGACGGTATCGATGCCTTCGCGCGCACAGATTTCGCGTGCGATTCGTGCCGAAGAGCGCGCGATGGCGATATGGAAGTCGAGCGCGAGCCTGCCGGCGGGTACGCCGGCCCTGATTCCCTCCAAAAGCGCCTCAATAAGCGATCTGGAGTTTAGAACATGGCAGGCGTCCGGACGGGATGATTTGGTTACGGAAAAGCCCGCTATATTTCCGGTGGGGCAGGCGCTTTCACTGCTGAGCGCGCGCCAGGCGGCGGCTTCGAGTTCTATGGCGGGTTCGCCCTCGTAGGTTGCCTTGTCGCAGATGCCCAGAATTGCTGCCGCGGCATCAAAGAGACGCCCCATGCTGCTGGTACGCGGGCTGTTGATGCCGCGCTCGATCATGGTGGTTGTCACGCTGCGCGTTTGCTCGTCGAGGCTGTCCAAAAGCCGCGCGGCACCTGGGTGCTCGAGCAGGCCGAGCTCACTGAGCAGGGCAAAGGCGTTGCGGCGGGCGTCGCGCACGGAGGCTGCCCCGCCGGGGAGCGCCCAGGTGCGCAAATGCGCGGCGCGCTCAAAGCCGCCAAGGCTGGCAACAAGAAACTCGCCGCCCCAAATGGTCCCATCGGTGCCGGCGCCGGTGCCGTCAAAGGCGATGCCAAGGACACGCGCGTCGGTTGTAAGCTGGCCCGCGGCGATGGCCTCGGCCATTACGCTCGCGATATGCGCATGATGGTGCTGCATCTCGACGAGCGGCAGATTACATTTTCGCGCCTGCTCGCGCGCCCACTGGCCCGATAGATAGCTGGGGTGTAAATCGCAGGCCAAGGCGGCGGGCGCCAAGTCAAAGAGATCTTCCAAGCGCGTGCGCGCGGCGTTCCAGGCATCGAAGGTCCCGCCGTTTTCAACATCGCCGATATGCTGCGACACAAAACAGGTTGCCTCGCCGTTCGTCCCTTCACGCGTGAGCGCAATCGTGGCCTTTTGTTGCGGCCCGCAGGCGAGTACGCAGGACGGAGCGCCGTCGAGCGCCGGCAACGGCAGCGGCTGGGGTGCATATCCGCGGGCACGGCGCACGGGCATAATGGCGCCGTTGACCACGCGCACCACGGAGTCGTCGTAGCGCGAGAGGATCGCGCGGTCGTTGCCGAGTAGCGCATCAGCAATGCCGGCGGCAACGAGGCGTTCCCAGGCAAGATCGTCATCGGTCTCGATGGGCTCTTCGCTCAGGTTTCCGCTGGTCATGACGAGCGCGTGCATACCGTGCGACGCGGCAGCTGCAAGCAGAAGATGCTGAAGCGGGGTGTAGGGGAGCATAACGCCAAGCTCGGGCAGGTCGTGCGCGACGGACGGTGCGAGTACGAGGGCGTCGGGAGAATCGCCGTCGCTCCCGCAAACAGCACGCCGGCGCAGCAGCACAATGGGGCGAATGCTGCCGGCCAGCAAGCCGCGCTCAACGTCGTTGACATGGCACAGGCGTTCACCGTCGGCAAGGTCGCGCACCATAACGGCAAGCGGCTTGTTGCTGCGGCGTTTGCGGCGGCGAAGCTCGGCTACCGCCTGCTCGTTGGAGGCGTCGCATGCCAAGTGAAATCCGCCCAGTCCCTTGATAGCGACGATACCGCCACAGGCCAGCAGCTCAACACAGCGGTCGATAATGGCGTCGCTGGTCTCGCGCGTGGTGCCGACGGCCAGCGGCGCGGCGGCTTCACCCGGCTCATCGCCCACGCTCGCTTCGCGCCACATGATATGCGGACCGCAATCAAAGCAGGCATCGGGTTGCGCGTGAAAACGCCGGTCGAGTGGGTCGGCATACTCCGCGGCGCACTTGGGACACATGGGAAAACAATCCATCGACGTGGCCGCTCGGTCATACGGCAGCGATCGGATGATGGTAAAGCGTGGGCCGCAGTTAGTGCAGTTGATAAAGGGGTAGTGATAGCGTCGGTCGGCGGGATCGAACAGCTCGCGCAGGCAATCGTCGCAGGTGGCGATATCGGGCGAAACGAGCGTGGTGTGCGCGGTCTGGTCCTGCGACGCCACAATGTGAAAGCCCTGCTCATCGGCAGTGCTCCAGCCGCCAGGCTCCAAATCCGCAATATCGACTCGCTCAACGCGGGCCGCCGCGGGCGCATGCTCAGAAAGCGCGGCAACAAAAGCATCGAGCGCATCGGCCGGAGCGTGCGCCTCGATATGCACGCCGTCGCCCGCGTTGAGCACCCAGCCGCAAATGCCGTGCGCCATGGCCTCGCGATACACAAACGGTCGCATGCCAACGCCCTGCACAATGCCCGTTACATGAATATGCACATGTCGCATGCGACACCCCTCATCAAAACCGACCAAATAGGGACAGGTGCGCTACAGTCCCAGGCTCTGCTTGGTGGCGGCGCACGTGAGCTCGCCGTGCTTAACGCCGCGCAGGCCCAGCAGACGGTCGGCCAGCTCGTAGACGCGCTCGCCGCGACCCTTGAGCGCCAGAATCTCTAAGCAGTTGTGGTGATCCAGATGCACGTGCATGGTCGATACGATTTCGTCGGTGTAGTCGTGCTGCACTTCGTCCAGACGGCGCGTCAGGTCGCCGGTATGGTGGTCGTAGATCATGGTGAGCGACCCGATAACATGCTCATCGGGCGTGCGCATCTGCTCCTTGGCGATCGAGGCGCGAATCAGGTCGCGCACGGCCTCGGAGCGGTTGGCCACGTCGCCGCGGCGCGCGATCTGTTCGTCAAAACGGCGCAGCAGGTCGTCCGGTGCGGTAACCGAAAAGCGGACCAGCTCGGAGCCGGAGCCACTACAGTGGCAGCCTGCGTCACCGTCCGCCCCGTGCGGATGCTCGTGCTCGTACCCGCAGCCGTGCTCGTGTTCGGCCACGTTACACCAGCTTCACGGAGCCGACGGAGTTGTGGTCGGCCTCGATGGCCTCTTCGTAGCCCTCGAGTGCGTCGTGGGCCTCGTGCAGCGCGGCCATGGCTGCCTCGAGCTTGGCGCCGATGCGCTCCATGTCAAAATTCTCGGTCGCATGCAGCAACTGATGGCTCCACTCGTGAGCGAGCTCGATGGTGTCGTCGACCTGCTTGACGCTCATGGCAAGCTGGCTCATGTTCATTCCAACATCATGC
The DNA here is from genome assembly GCA_900553705.1 of uncultured Collinsella sp. GTDB lineage: Bacteria > Actinomycetota > Coriobacteriia > Coriobacteriales > Coriobacteriaceae > Collinsella. Next base: position 2,797 of record USEK01000006.1, on the reverse strand, counting down.
ATGGGAAATCTCCTTGTGTGGGCGGTAATCCAGTGATTCAGATTTTACTACGCCCGCTCTGCGCGCCGCTGCATAAGAAAACGGGTGCGAGTCTGTGCGACTCGCACCCGTTCACTGGGGGCTGTTTGTAACTACCATACTATCCATGGTCGCACGCGCCGCACCCGGCAGTCCGGCGAGCGGTGCAAAACCGCTCATGGACGGCGGGCAAGTAACAAGCGTATTACAGATGCTTCTCCAGCAGCGCCTGCAGCCTCGCCTTGGGCAGAGCGCCAACCGAGCGGTCAATCTCCTCGCCGTTCTTAAACACAATCAGCGTGGGGATGCTCATGACGCCATACTTCATGGCCAGGTCCTGGTTGTCGTCGACGTTGCATTTGGCAACGGCAAGCTTGCCCGCCAGCTCATCGGCTACCTCGTCCACGATGGGCGAGAGCGATCGGCAGGGCCCGCACCAGGGCGCCCAAAAATCGACCAGCACGGGCAGGCTGTCGTTAACGATGGAATCGAAGTTCTCGGGGGTAATCTGCTTAATGTCAGCCATGGTGACCTCCATAATACGACGCGGCTCGGCCGCGTAAAACTCAGTACGACCGTGCTTATACCCAGCCGCCCGCAAAGCAACCACTCGCAGGCGGCTCTTTTATATAATGGTGGGCACGCAAACGATTGGAGAGCGCATGTCCACGTCACAAAGCCAGAAAAAAGAAGCCATCGCCCAGGCGGCCGAGCAGGAGCTCACATCGCTTGCGGTCCGTGGCGTGCGTATCGCGGGCAACGCGTGCTCGCCGATCGTGCTGGTCAAAGGCGATTTGGACGAGGCCGAGCGTTCGGGCGGCGAGCTGGCTGCCGGTCCGGACGGTGCTGCGCTGCGCAAGGCGCTTGGGGCCATCGGCTACGCGCCCGAGGATTTTTGCGTGCTGGCAAGCGTCGCCGGCACAGGTGACGGAGCGGTCGCGGTGGGCGAGACTCTGCCGTGCGAGCTGTTCCGCGAGGCGCTTGAGGCTCTGGATCCCGAGGCGGTGCTGCTGCTCGATAACAGCGCGGCCGATGTCATGCGCGAAACCTACGCCGATATGCTCGTGGCGATTGATGACTTCGACACCGCCATGCTCAAGCCCGGCCTGGTCGCCCATGTGCAGGGCCGCCGCGTGCTCGCGCTCGATGGCTTTGAGGCGGCGCTGACCGACAAAGCGGCCAAGCAGCGCATGTGGGCCTACATCAAGCAGCTGACCCCGGCGGTCGCTCCACTGTAGCGGATCGGCACCGGCGAGCGATTGCCTGGCGGGCGAGGCGCGCCGCGAGATCGGCGCCGTACTTCTACATCACAGCGCGCAGCTCAAACCGATCGCCGTTAATGCGGAACTGGCAGTTGCCGTTCATGCGCTCCACGGCAAGTTTGATGCTCTTGGTTCCAAAGCCGTGGCCCGCATGCCGGGTCACGGGCATGCCGTCGACCATGCGCGGCGCGCGGTCAAACGTGTTGGAAACTAACAGCAGCAGCTGGCCGTCCTCTAATCGCAGGTCAAAGTCGACGAATCGCTTTCCTTGGGGTACGGCGCTTGCGGCGGTGATAGCGTTTTCCAAGGCATTTGAGAGCACGCTAAACAGGTCGGCGTCACCTACGTGGACGGTTTCGGGTACGGCGGCGCGCAGGTTGGCGGTAATGCCGTTTCTATTGATATCTGAGTTGAATGACGAAAGCGCGATGTTTACGGTCTCGTTGGCGCAGAAGCGGCGTACGGCGGTGCGGTCGCCGGCTTCGCAGAGTTCGTCGATGCGTTTGAGCGCCTCGTCGGTGTGGCCCTCCTCAATTAAAGCCGCCAGGCCGCGTAGGGAGTGGCGCATATCGTGGCGAAGAATCGACAGCTCGCGCCCAGATTGACGCCAAGCCTCGAGCTCTTTGATGGCGGCGCTGTCGCGGGTTTCGAGCATCCAACGCTCTCGCTCGGCGGTTTCCTTTTCTTCGTATTCGCGCAGGTAAACGGCAAGAAACATAAGATAGAAGGCACAGAGCGCAAATGCCAAAAGCTCAACCGTCACCACCGAGCCCGAGTGGAACAGCGTGGTGTAGACGTTGGTGGCATAGTCAAAGACGTAATAGACGAGCGGCAGGATTAAAAGGATGCCCAGCTCGGTGGTGCTTTTAATCGCCAAGCGCGGACCGATGTCGCCGGCCCAATGCAACAGGACGGCAAAGACGGCGAGTGTGGTCGCGATGCGCGCCAGATAGTACGCGATCTGCGAATCGGTTGCGGCAAAGGCGGCGATGCCCATCCAGTTGCTGAACTGACAGCTCAGATAGGCGCTGGTGACGCCCAATGCCGCGAGCAGCGGGCTCAGACGGTAGCGCGCACACAGGTAGACGGTAAGCGGCAGGTGCACGACGAGCGGATAGACCTGACGGGCAAAAAGCTCTCCGCCAACGACATTGGCGATCGAAAAGGCAGCGCCGGTTGCGGCTCCGACCCCCACCAACTCGAGTGCATGGCGTCGATTGATTTCGATACCGCATAGCGCCGCCGAGGCAAAGACGCCAAAGAGTAGCGTTGTGGCGTGGTGGATTGCCCAAAGGACCATTTCGACCGAGGAGATCATCAGCGTCTCCCGCCCTCGAAGCGCACCGCAAAGTAGGCGTCTTGGAACCCCTGCTTGCTGCTGCGCGACAGCGGAATGCACGCGCCGGAGCGCATGACGATGTCCGTGCGATCGAAGTGGTCGATGTTGCGCAAGTTGACCTGGTAGCTACCTGTCTCTTATACACATCTGACGCTGCCGACGACTAGTCGAGTGTAGA